>CAMLPA010000565.1 GCA_946481605.1 uncultured Flavihumibacter sp.
GGTGTACACGATTTGTACCGCGGCAAAATTATCAACAGGAAACTCTCAGGCATGTACGGCATTACACCAGCCGATATGCAACGTTTGCAGAACGACAACTACAACCTGTTTGCGGAAACCGCCATGCCCATCTTCCGGAAATACCTCGACCGTTCCAAACTTTCCCCCAAAGAGCAAAAGTTTGCGCAAATACTGGATGCCTGGAACCTGGAGAATACCGCCGAATCCATTGGAGCCACCGTGTTTTCAAATTGGTTCGATTCCCTGGAGCAGGAAATATGGCACGATGAATTTAAACAGGTAAACGGCGTTTATACATGGCCGGAAGAATATACCCTGGTGGAACAATTGCTGAAAGACAGTGCTTTTTCTTTCATCAACAATATCGAAACGCCTGCCGGAGAAACTTTGTACGATGTGGTGACCGCCGCTTTTAAAAAAGCCTCTGCGCAACTAGAAGTACTGGAAAAAACCAATTCACTCGCCTGGAGCAAATTCAAGGATACCGGCATCCGCCACCTGCTGCGTATGGAAGCGCTGAGCAGGTTTCACCTGAATACCGGGGGCGGCCGGCATATCATTAATGCGACCAAACAGTTCCATGGACCCAGTTGGAAAATGGTGGTGCACCTTACCGATGAAACGGAGGCGTATGGTATTTATCCGGGCGGACAGAGCGGTGATCCTTCCAGTAAGTATTACGATAATTTCGTGGACGACTGGGCCGCGGGTAAATACTACAAACTCTGGATGATGAAACAAACAGAAACTGCTGACCCCCGTGTGAAGTGGACACTTCATTTTGAACCCGCATCCTGATTGCTCACCCCAAATTTATTCAGATGAAACTTATTGTATCCATATTGCTTTCGGCTCTTTTAGCATTTGTCGCCGGCCTTTATTTTCCCTGGTGGGCATTTGCCGTAGCGGTATTCGCCGTAGGCGCACTTATTCCGCAGCAGCCATTCAAATCCTTTTTATCGGGGTTTACGGGTGTGTTTCTGCTATGGCTCGCCTTATTGCTGTTCCTGAACGGCAACAACAATGGAGTAATGGCAGAACGGGTGGGCAATATCCTATCGGTTAAAGGTGGCACTGCTGTACTAATCCCGGTCACCTGTTTGCTCGGGGGCCTGATTGGCGGATTGGCGGCACTTTCAGGTGCATACCTCCGTAAACGATAAATCTTTATCATTTCTGTAACAGGAGTAAGGGTATTTTCGTTGTACAGCTTTATACTAATGAAAATACTGCTACCCCTTCTATTCCTCCTGGCTTCCTTATCCTGCTTCGCAACGCGCATCAGCGGAAATGTAACAGATGAAAAAGGACAGCCGCTTCCCTTCGCCTCCATATTTGTAAAAGGCTCCACCATTGGTACCACCACGGGTGAGAAAGGTACTTATTACCTGGATCTTCCTGCGGGAACCTATACCCTCGTATGCCAGTACATCGGCCATACGCGAGCCGAGAAAAAAGTCGTGGTGGGCAATGCCCCGCTCACGGTCGATTTCAGTTTAAGCAAACAGGCGCTGGACCTGGACGAAGTAGTGATACGTCCCGGAGGGGAAGATCCCGCCTATGAAATTATGCGGCAGGCCATCAGGAAACGTAAGGATTATGTTGATCCCGTGGATGCTTTCACCTGTGAAGCTTATATTAAAACCATCGTAAAAACTGAAAAACTTCCTTCCCGTATTTTCGGACAAAAAATAGAAGAGAAAGACAAAGAAGATATGGGAGTAGACTCAGCAGGAAAAGGCGTGATGTTTCTTTCTGAGTCCATCACAGACATCGCGTTTAAGAAACCGGAACAACTTAAACTGGAAGTGCGGTCGGGCAGGCAAAGCGGTTCTTCGGGTTATGGATTCAACTTCCCTACGTTCATCAATTTTTACGAGAACCAGGTTAATGTGATGGTGAGCCAGTTGAATCCACGCGGATTCGTTTCTCCCGTAGCTGATAATGCGATGAATTTCTACCGGTACAAATACCTGGGTTCTTTTGTGGAAGATGGAAAGGAAATTCATGATATACAGGTGATCGCCCGTCGAAAATATGAGCCGCTTTTTTCAGGCACCATCCGCATTACGGAAGGCGACTGGCGGATACACAGCCTTGACCTCGTGCTCACCAAAACGTCTCAACTGCAAATACTGGATAGCCTTTCCATCCGCCAGACGCAAGTGCCGGTGGCCCGGGATGTATGGCGCACAAAGGACCAGGTGGTATATTTTAATTTTGCACAGTTCGGCATCAAAGCGAACGGGAACTTCCTGAACGTGTACAATAACTATAACCTTGATCCGGTTTTCGCTGAAAAATATTTCAACAAAACTTTGGTGAAGTACGATACCGCGGTGAATAAAAAGTCGAAGACTTATTGGGACAGCATCCGGCCGGTACCGCTGGAAACGGAAGAAATAAAGGATTACAAAGTGAAAGACAGCTTGTTCATCGCAGGACGTGATTCCCTTCCCAGGAACCTGGATTCGTTGCGGAAACGGCAGGGGCCGGTTAAACCGATGCAGATATTATGGTCAGGGGTGTACCGCAATACTTTCCGGGAGAAAAATAATTTCAGTTACGGCATGGACGCGTTGGCGAAAGGCGTTAAGTACAATACGGTGGAAGGGATCGCCTTACAGGCGGAGGGATATTTGAACAAACGTTGGAAGAATGGAACGGCGGTCACGCTCAAACCCTTTGCGCGTTATGGTTTCAGCAACGAACACTTTAACGCCTGGGGAACGGTATCGTACACACGAAATAAACCCCGGGTGGCGGGGGAGCCTTTGTCGGCAAAAAGAGCGGGAACCTGGGAAGCGGGTGGAGGCAAAACCATCCTGCAGTTCAACCGCGAGAAGCCCATCTCCGACATCATGAATGCCGCCTATACTTTGCTGCGCCGCAAAAACTATATGAAATTGTATGAAACCTGGTTCGGCGCATTAGGCTGGAAAAAGAACTGGGAAAACGAATTCTCCATAGGCGTAGGGCTACGTTACGAAGACAGGCTTCCATTGGAGAATACCGCTGATTATTCT
>CAMLPA010000566.1 GCA_946481605.1 uncultured Flavihumibacter sp.
AATACCGAAACGCGTTATCCGATTCACAAAGCAAAAGACGGTGAGGTTTTTAAACTCGGGAAGGTAAGTATTGAGGTACTGCACACCCCGGGGCATACACTGGAATCCACCTGTTACCTGCTGCGCAATGAGGCAGGTGCGGCACATGCCATCTTCACCGGCGATACTTTATTTGTTGGTGATGTTGGCCGCCCCGACCTGAGCAGCGGTAATCTTTCCAGGGAGGAACTGGCTTCCATGATGTACGATTCCCTTCAAAACAAAATTCTGCCCCTCCCCGATTCCGTATTGCTGTACCCGGCGCATGGTCCAGGCAGCAGTTGTGGAAAAAACCTCGGCCCGAATACGCACAGTACTATTGGCGATGAAAAACAGTCCAACTATGCACTGCAACCGCAAAGCAGGGAAGATTTCATCAAGGCGGTAACCGACGGACTTACCGCGCCTCCGCAGTACTTCCCCATCAACGCGCGCATCAACAAAGAAGGATACGATCCTATTCATGAAGTACTTGAAAAAGGACTTACCCCGCTGGATCCCACCCAGGTGAAAACCCTCTCGAAAGAGACGGATGCCATTATCCTGGATACACGTCCGGGCGCAGTTTTCATGGATGGATTTGTGCCTGGCTCTATATTCATCGGGTTAGAAGGCCGCTTCGCGGAATGGGCCGGCAGCCTTCTGCCTTTCCACCAGCCTTTGATTATTGTAGCTGAAGCAGGGAAGGAAGAAGAATCCGTGCTCCGGCTGGCCCGGGTTGGATTCGACCAGTTTCTCGGTTTCCTGAAAGGCGGTTTTGAAGCCTGGAAAGATGCCGGCAACACCGTGGATATGGTCATCAATATTGAGGCGGATGAATTCGCTATGGATATTCCCTTCGATGAAAACATGGTGGTGATGGATGTGCGCAAGGAAATGGAATACGCCGATGGTCATGTAAAAGATGCCGTGAATGTGCCGCTGGATACGATGATGGACCTGGCCACACTGGCCCAGGTAGAAGAGAACGACAATGTGTACCTGCATTGCGCAAGCGGTTACCGCAGCGTGATTGCCGCGTCACTGATGAAAAGGCAGGGCATACATAATATCCGGAACATTGCCGGTGGCTATAAGGCGATTAAAGAAGTGGAGAAGATTGAGATTGTGAAGGATAGTAGTGTGTTGAATTAATTTTTTCCTTGAATATATGTGATCCCTCACGGTAATACGTGGGGGATTTTTATTGAATGAATGTTGAGTTGCTTTTATCCCGCAGTGCAAAGCATACGTACATGGTAATACTACTATTTCTGCGCAGCATCATAAGAAGTTATGCGCCATTACGGTACTTCTCCCAATCATGTTTCCACCTGCGGTGGCTCCACAACCAGTTTTCCGGCTGCCGACGGATATTGTCTTCCAGGTAACGGACAAACTTCGTGGTAAGTTCACCTTCCGGTGTATCCGCAGGATTTTCTTCCACCAGTTCCAGTACACAATTGTAATACCCGCGTTTCAATTTTTCGAAGCGGGCAAAAACCACGGGGATATTATGGAGGCGGGCATTCTTTTCCGGACCTTTCACAAAAGGCGCCATCTTCGAAAAGAACATGTGCCAGTAAGCCTTCTTCGGATCCGAAGGATTCTGATCGGCCACTAACCCCATGATGTACTGCGTATGCCGGTACGGCAGCATTTCCTGGCGCATATTCCTTGCCGAGAGCAGGATGGTGCCGCTTTTTTTCCGGAAGTATTTGAATAGCCTGTCAATGGCTTTGTTCGAGATCGGCTGGTAAACGCCGAGCAAGGTGAATTGCCCGTTCTGCCCGAAGGCCACATTCGCCCATTCCCAGTTGAATTGATGCCCCAAATGCACATGGCAACTTTTGCCTTTTGCATACAGCTCCGGTAGCGGACCATAATCCATTTTGAAACGTTTCCGCAAAGTGCGTTTGCTCATGGAAAGCAGTTTCACCGCTTCCAGCCAGTTGTCGATGAAAGCCCGGTAGAAACGGCGGGCAATCTTTATTCTTTCCGCTTCAGTTTTTTCAGGGAAAGCGATCGCCAGGTTCTGCAGCACTACTTTTTTACGGTAGCCAAAAACATAATATACCAGCACGTAAATAAAATCCGCCAGCCCGTACAACAACCAGAACGGGAGCAGGGAAATGAGGTAGAAAAAGCCGAGTATCAGGTAATACATGCGGTAAAGTTAATGGTGCGTTACAGCACAATGTTCTGCAGCAGTGCTGATTTGCCGGGGAAGTCCGTGTTGAAATGCAGTCCCCTGCTTTCTTTACGGAACTGGGCGCCTTTTACGATCAGGTAGCCTACGGTAATGAGGTTCCTCAGTTCGCACAACTGCGGGGAAAGCACGCTGCTTTCGTACAACAGTTCGGTTTCCTCGTGCAGCAGGTCGAGTCTTTTGCTGGCACGCTGCAAACGGATGTTGTTGCGTACGATCCCGACATAGTCGCTCATGATAGACTGCAACTCCTTTAAACTCTGCGTGATCAGGATCATTTCGCCGGGTTGGGCAGTGCCTGCCGCATTCCAGTCCGGAATATCGTTTCTGAAAGCAAGCCGCTCTATTTTTTCTACGCTGTCCAGGAAGCAACGGTGCGAGAACACCATGGCTTCCAGCAGTGAATTGGAAGCGAGGCGGTTGGCGCCATGCAGTCCGGTGGATGCGCATTCTCCCGCAGCGTACAGGTTCAGTATAGAAGTTCGTCCATAGAGGTCCGTTTTGATGCCGCCACAACTGTAATGTGCGGCGGGCGCAACGGGGATCATCTGGTGGGCCACATCAATCCCGATGGAACGGCATTTCTCGTAGATGTTCGGAAAGTGATCGCGGAACTTGTCCATATCCATGTGCCGGCAATCCAGGTACACATGTTCGGTACCGTTGATCTTCATTTCGGAGTCGATGGCACGGGCCACGATATCTCTTGGCGCGAGGTCCTTTCTTTCATCGTATTTCTCCATGAAGGCTTCTCCTGCTTTGTTGCGCAGGATACCGCCATCACCGCGAACGGCTTCGGTAATCAGGAACGA
>CAMLPA010000567.1 GCA_946481605.1 uncultured Flavihumibacter sp.
ACGTGATCCTGATCACACAAAGTTCTTCCGAACACTCCATTTGCGTGGCCGTGAATGAAGCGGACGCGGATGCTGCCAAACATGCGGTAGATAAAGAATTCGTGCATGAAATAACTTCCGGTGGCGTAGAACCGCTTCGTGTGGAACGTTCGCTTTGCGTAGTGGCTGTGGTGGGCGATCAGATGAAGAGTCACCCCGGCATCAGTGGAAAAATGTTTGAAGCATTGGGCAGGAACGGCATCAACGTAAGGGCTATTGCACAAGGGTCTTCTGAAAAGAACATCTCCGCCGTGCTTTCCATGCATGATGTGAAGAAAGCCATCAACGTATTGCATGAAGCTTTTTTTGAAAGCGGTATCAAACAACTGAACCTGTTTGTAGCAGGAGCAGGCAATGTAGGCGGAAAACTCCTGGAGCAACTGAAACAGCAGAAACAATTCCTGATGGAAAATTTCCGGTTACAGATCAACGTGATCGGACTTACCAACAGCAGGAAGATGGTACTGAAGGAAGAAGGTGTGAACCTCGACCGCTGGCAGGAAGAACTGGCCGCCGGCGCGGATATGAGCCTGGATGGATTTGTGGAAGAAGTAAGAAAAAGAAACCTCCGCAACTCAGTTTTCGCCGATGTTACAGCCAATGCCGAAGTAGCAGGTGTATATGAAAGATTATTAGAGAAAAGTGTTTCGGTAGTAGCTTGTAACAAAATCGCCTGTTCGTCTGCATATCCCCGTTATAAAAAGCTGAAATCACTGGCGTCGGAATACAATGCGCTCTTCCTCTTCGAAACCAATGTAGGCGCAGGATTACCAGTAATCAGCACACTGAACGACCTCATCAAAAGCGGCGACCGCGTGCACAGCATTGAAGCGGTACTTTCAGGAACGCTCAACTTTGTTTTCAACCATTACAACGGTACTACTTCCTTCTCTGAAGTAGTGCGCCAGGCGCAGGCGGAAGGGTATACCGAACCCGATCCACGCCTCGACCTGAGCGGAACCGATGTGATGCGCAAAATCATGATCCTTGCCCGTGAAGCCGGACAGGTCCTGGAAATGGACGACATCACCAACAATATGTTCCTCCCCGATTCCTGCATTCCCGGCTCCGTGGAAGATTTTTACCAGGCCATGGTGAAGGAAGAAGCGCACTTCAAAAAGCTGTACGATGATGCCGCGGCGAAAGGCTGCCGTTTGAAGTTTGTTGCATCCTTCAAAAACGGAAAGGCGTCCGTAGGTTTACAACAAATTCCCGCGGGCCACGATTTTTATGACCTGAAAGGAAAAGACAATGTGGTGTTGTTCCATACCGCACGTTATCCCGAACTTCCCCTCGTAGTGAAAGGTGCGGGTGCTGGTGCCGATGTAACCGCTTCAGGTGTTTTTGCGGACATCATCCGCATCGCGAGGATCTGATGCTGGATGCTGAATTTTGAATGTTGAATTAAATTTTTAGAATGTCATCTGTAAAAATATATGCGCCCGCAACTGTTGCCAACGTTGTTTGCGGCTTCGATATCATAGGCTTTGCATTGCAGGACCCGAATGATGAAATGTACATGCGTTTAAGCGACAGGCCCGGCGTTACCATCCGCAACCTGGACGATTATAACCTGCCCGCAGAACCTGAAAAAAACGTAGCTGGTGCTGCATTGCTCGCCATGCTCGAACAATTGCCTTCCGGCACGGGCTTTGAAGTAGAGATCAGGAAAAACATTAAACCCGGCAGCGGAATCGGTTCTAGTGCAGCAAGTGCGGCCGGAGCAGTTGTTGGTGCGAATGCGCTGCTGGAAAATAAGTTTTCGAGGGAAGACCTCGTCAGGTTCGCCATGTTCGGGGAAAAAGTAGCTTCAGGCGTAAAACACGCAGACAATATCGCACCCTGTATTTATGGAGGGTTCACGTTAATACGTTCCATATTTCCGTTGGACATCATTCCCCTGCAGGCTCCGCCATTGCATGTTACAGTGGTACACCCGCAAATTGAGGTACGTACTTCCGACGCACGCAGCATCCTGAAACAGAAAGTGCTGTTGAAAGACGCCATCCGCCAATGGGGTAACATTGCCGGATTGGTGGCTGGTCTTACCAAAGGAGATTACCCGTTGATAGGCCGTTCCCTGGAAGATGTGATCATTGAACCGGTACGCAGTATCCTGATTCCTGGTTTCGATGAGGTAAAGCAAAAATGTGCGGAAGCCGGCGCATTGGGTGGCGGCATCTCAGGTTCCGGACCTTCGGTATTTATGTTGAGCGAAAGCCAGTCTACGGCCAAACAGGTGGAAAAAGTAATGGCCGAGGTTTATACCCGCATCGGCATCGATTTCCATACGTATGTTACTACCGTGAACAACGGCGGTGCAAGGGTGGAGATGGTGTAGCTTATTCAAAATTCAAAATTGCCAAAAGTGATCTACAAAAGTTTAAATAAAAAAGCGCCTGATGTCAGCTTCCGCGAAGCGGCCATCCAGGGACAAGCGCCCGATAAAGGACTTTATTACCCGGAATATATTCCAAAACTGGAAGAAGATTTCCTGGACGAATTGCCCCATCTTTCCAAAGCAGACATCGGTTTCAAAGTAATGAAGCCATTTGTGGGAGACGCAATTCCTGATGATGTGCTGTTCCGCATCGTGGAGGAAACCACCAACTTCCCGTTCCCGTTGGTTCCGGTAAACAACAGCAATATATATGCGCTGGAACTGTTTCACGGTCCTACCCTTGCGTTCAAGGATGTGGGTGCGCGTTTCATGAGTCGTTGCCTGGGTTATTTCGCCAAAGAAAAAAGTGAAAAAATAACGGTGCTGGTAGCTACTTCAGGCGATACCGGCGGAGCTGTGGCCCACGGTTTTCACAATGTTCCAGGCGTCGAAGTAGTGATCCTCTATCCTTCGGGAAGGGTTTCTCCCGTACAGGAGAAACAACTGACTACATTGGGCGGGAACATCACCGCATTGGAAGTGAATGGCAATTTTGACGATTGCCAGCGTATGGTGAAAGATGCTTTTATGGACGAAGAACTGAATAAAAAACTATTCC
>CAMLPA010000568.1 GCA_946481605.1 uncultured Flavihumibacter sp.
CAATGATCCCATTTTCGGTATGGTGGCCTATGGCGGTCAACTAACGGCAAACAACAACCTTCTGTCCGTTATTCCGAGAGATGGGCTGCGCCGTAAAATCTATTACCGCAACGGGGATAAGAAGTTAGATATAGAACTACTCCGCGATGGTTTTAAAGCCAACCACGCCGTGGTATTTGACACCTCCGGCAAAAGCATCCTATTCACCCTGGAAAACCGTACCGCTGATGCACATAACCTGTCGTTCCTGGTGAAAGGGCTTACCGGTACCTACGACATTACGGTGGCGGGTAAAACAAGCGAAAAGGTAAAGTTGCAGGAAGCGGCTACTACGCATTTAAAGGTTCCTATTCCCGCCGGCAGCAGCGTTGTTATTAAACTTAAAAGAACAGCGGGCTGATCCCGTCATTATTTCTGTCCGGCAAAACTTTTAAGTTTGCGGAATATGGTCCTAACAATCGTTCATTCAGATGCTATGGCATATATTCCCCTCATCTGTATTGAAAGCATACCATCAGTTGGAGCAAGTTAAAAGTGGAGGATTGTATATTTGGTCGTTGCACTAACTCATACAGTAAAAGATAAAAGGGGCTAATATTTTTTTAGAAGAAAGTATATAATCCATAAAGATTTAGTGAACAAAAAAGCATGTGTTCGAAAAAAATATCCACCTGCCCCTGGTGAACTGGAACAATAAGATGGATACGTGTTACATGGTTTATTTTTCGTAAAACAGCTTTAATTCATATATACCGGTGAAGGTTGTTTTACTTTGGTGCACGAAGATGAACCTTATTTTTTTAGTAGTGATGGGGGCGAAATTAAGTATGTTCATTCCTTCCACTTGTTTTTCAGGGCTGAAAATCGGGTTGCGTAATTTCTTCCAAGTACCGTTCTCCAGGTACTCTGCCCTGTATTCTTTCGGGGGTTGCACGCCGCCCTTGTCGTTGTAAAAGAAAATATATGCGGTATTTAATGGTGTGGGCTTTGAGAAACTAAAGCTGATGGTATCCTGGGCGTTGGGTGATTGAAACGCTGTCCAGCGTTCCGCTGGATTTTCAAGGCCGTCGTTTATGGTGGAGAGCCTGTCAAACTGCGATGTGTAGGAAGCCTGTACGGTCGCACTGTTAATGATTTTCGCGTCGGGGCTTGTTTGGTGTTCCCCTCCCGGAACAGACAATCCTTTTTCAAAGGGCCCCCACGTTTCAATTTCTGAAATGGCAACCGCTTTGTTGTCCGCCGGGGTTAACAGCGCGCGTATTTTAGAGGTGCTCAAAGTCTTGAAATTAAAAACCGTCGCGGTCCTGCTCCGGATATTTTTTGCCGGGGCTACGCCTGGCACCGGTTTCCATTCTTTACCGTTCCAGTATTGCAAAACTGCCGAAGTTGGCGCCTGTATGGCGGAGTCTTCAGTAAAATACATTTTTATGGTATGAATTTTCCTTTCCGCGCCGAAGTCGATACCGGCCCAGGTAATGGTGCTTTTGGCGTGAAGGTTGCTCCATCTGTTCGTGGTAACGTTGTAGTACCAGTATTGCCCGTCGTTCATCTTCGCACAACTGTTGTTGCCCACGCCCGGGAATGAAGCGATGGCACGTGGATAATATTGCCCCCGCTCATTGTTCACGGCGTAATTGACAACCCGGTCCGATGTATAGGTATCTGTTGGTCCCGGGGCGAATGCGATTTTCATTTTCTTCAGTTCAGGTGAACTTGCGATAATTTTTCCATCAGCAATAATGATAAGCCCCTTTCCTTTGCCGTAGCGTGCGCCGGTTTTATCCCACAGCACGGAAAGGTTCCGGCCATGGTACCTGATATTGTCCAGAGCTGCATAGTTCCAGTCGTCTGGAAGCAAAGGATTTACTTCGAGCGAGTCCGATTCTTTTGGTGTTATGCCCATTAATCCGGTGATGATTTCATCAATATAAGCGGAATGAAAATAATGATCGCTGTGGCCCTGCACATCGTGTCCATCCCAGGAACCTGTTTCGGGGTGGTTCGCTTCGGCGATATAGGGTTTTTGATACTTTCTATGGGTAAGACTGAAAATCTTAAGCTGTTGAAAATAATCTTCTTTGGTGATGTAGGGCTGGCGGTATTGTTTGAGCAGGTTCGCCATACCTTTCAGCGTTTGGGCGGTTGCAAAGGGCCAGGCGTTTCCGCTCCAGGCGCAGCAGTTCTTTGCGATCAGGAACATGGGATCGTTTTTTTCTACGGTTCTGGGGCCGAATGGGGCGAAAAAATACTCTGGATCCATCAGGAATTTCCATGCGGCTTCATAACCGGAATCCGGTAAGTTAAAGTACCATGGAATGAATCCGATTTCTTCACGTCCATGGGGGCTCCCGGCGAATTTCCCTGTTTCATAAGTGAGGGTATTGGCCTTTATACCGCCCTCTTCATCTTTTTTGAACCTATGAAAGAAGAACTGTCTTTTGGGATCCCAGCATTTTTCCTGAAGATTTTTTTTGATGGTGGCTGCTTTCGTTTGGTAGAGCCTGGCAGTGGTTTCATCACCGGTCATCCGTGCGATGGATGCGATCGCGTTCGCATCCGCCCACATGTAGCTGTTTAGGGTGGGGCGGTAGCCGGGCGCGCCTTCGAACCATTGTGGCGTTTGGCGGCTGTTGATGTTTGTTTCCATGCCATCGTGCATGCCGTCCCAGGCAAAAAGAGATTCGCTGTCGACCCAACGTTCTTTTTCCCATCCTTCAAAATTTCTGACAAGATCGCTTTTAAGCGCGGTAGTAAAAGGTTGATCGTAGTGTACTTTGTAAGATTGAAAGATCGCGTCGGCCATCCATGTGGTATAGTTCCTGATCTGGTCGGGCACTGTTTTGAACCAGTACCGCGCATAGTCTTTGGCATAACGGGCATCGCGCAGCCATCTGGTCTCATAAAGGTGGTGCCCGGCCGCGCAACTGATAGCGCCGTATTTGGCCGACCACCACGGGCGGTCTATGAATTCCGTAAATGAATAAC
Organism: uncultured Flavihumibacter sp.; assembly: GCA_946481605.1. Next base: position 2,986 of record CAMLPA010000568.1, read on the forward strand.
CTACTTCAGGTGCACCGTAAACCATGTGCGCGGTCATCATTTCCCAAC
>CAMLPA010000569.1 GCA_946481605.1 uncultured Flavihumibacter sp.
TGGCAAGTTTGTCCTTTGCACGAAGCATACTTGCTTTCCCCAACACGGATAAATGTTTGTTGTAAGCGTAGGTAACGGAGATATCCGTACCGGTCAGCCTGGCGTCTGTTTGCGCATACTCGAATACGGGGAATGCGCCTCTTACGGTAAGTTGGTAGGGAAACCCGGGACGCAGGTAGATAAATCCGTTGATGTTCTTATGGTAAATGGTCCAGTCGAGTAACCAGTGTCCTTTGTTAAAGTTGAAATTTCCCTGGATGGTATTGGCACGTTCGGGGGTAAGCGAAGCGTCACCTTTTTCCAGCCGCAGCACACCATGGTGCAGGCCGTCGCTGTACAATTCATTGATGGCGGGCGGGCGCCAGGCGGAAGATGCACCTACGGTGAACTGCGCTTCCGGCGAAATCCGGTATGTGGCCCCGAAATTTCCGGATACGCTGGTGTAGTTTTTCTCCTCGAAAACCACGCTGTTGTCGTTGTTGCTGATGTTGTACAACTTTCTGTGGTCGGCCCGCACACCACCTTCCAGCAGCCATTTCTTTTTATCCCATCTTTCGATCCAGAAAGCGCCGAGGTTCAGCGCCTCGTAATTTGGAATGAAGAAACGCTGTTCATAACTATTGTATTGATAGTTCGCGGTAACGCCCATGGTTCCACGCAGTCCGAGTAAATGATAGTGGTCCCAGACCAGTTCGGAACCAAGTGTATACAAATCGAGGCGCATCAGGGGACGCACGCTGTTGGAAGAACGGGCGGGATCGTATTCATCCCTGTGGTTGTATTGCCCGGAGAGCGTGAGGTTCAGCCTGCCGATATCACCGGTTTGCAGAAAGGATTTTGCTTTCAGCAACCTGTGCTGTATTTCCTGCCGGGGCCGGTCGATGGTGTAAGAAAAATCTTTTTGCTGGTAGAATTCCGTTGGTTCGCCGCGTTCAATGGCGTTCTCCAGGTCGGTGAGGTTGCCCATGTGCGCACCGCTGAAAATACCAATCGTATTGTTGAACTGACTGTAGAAAAGTTCTGCGCCTTTGGTAGGTGTATTCCATCCCGCAGTAGCGGAGAAGTTGACTTCTTTGTTGCCGGAATTGGTGAGCCAGTAATTGGGCGTTTTGGCGTCTCCCCCGCGTTTCAGCGTACCCTGTAACCGCCAACTGAACGGCCGGAACCTGGCGCTGTTGCCTTCCAGTATACCCGAAACCACCCCTTGCCGGTTGTTGCTGAATGCAGCCAGATTAAGTTCACCTGAAATGCCCGGAACATTGGGCAGCAATCGTGGTTCCACCAGGATCACACCGCCAAGTCCGTCGCTGCCGTAACGCATGGAGCCCGCTCCTTTTACAACGGAAATCCGGTTGGCAAGATAAGGATCCACTTCGGGCGCATGTTCGCTGCCCCATTGCTGTCCTTCGATCCTGATCCCGTTGTTCAGCACCAGTACGCGGTTGCTGTGCAATCCATGGATGACGGGCTTATAAATATTATTTCCTGTTTGCAAAGTACTTACCCCGGCAATACGTTTTACAGCCTCCCCCAGCGACAGGCCGCGTGTGGCCTCTAATTCCGCCCCTTTCAGTTCACCAACCTGTGCGGTGGTCTTCTGTTTTCCGGCACCGGTTACGGTGACTTCGGCCAGCTCATTGTGGCGATGGGGCAAAACAATGTTCTTGGTAAGATCATCATTGAGGTGAATATGGAGTGAAACTGGATCACAACCAATATGCGATACCACCAGGTTGTAGTTACCCGGACAAAGTCCTTCCAGGAGAAAGTTACCCTGCTCATCCGTTTCCACGGTTTTCTTCAGTTCCAGCAGTGTAACCGTGGCTGCACTTAGTTTTTCACGGGTGTCCGCATCCTGCACCGTACCCTTCAAACGGAGGATACATTGGGCGGAAGCCAGTTTTCCCACTACCACTAAAATTACCAGGACCATCCAGTTTTTTGAAACCACGATTCAAATTTGAAGGCACAAAACTAAGGATTTGGCTCAAATATGCAACACTATTTCATTTTTTATTAACGGAAGATAAGAATGGGGTAATAAATTGCCGGTCCCAAACGAACAGGTATGGCGCTCCCCTATTTTTACCAGGAACAATACGCAGGCGAAAAGCACTGGATATTAGATGAAGACACCAGCAAGCATTGTGTGCAGGTTTTGCGGATGGAAGCCGCTGAAAAACTGCTGCTTACCAACGGGAAAGGCCTTCTTGCCACTGTACAAATCACTGAGCCGCACAAAAAGAAATGTGGCGTGTCACTTGTTGCCGCGGAAAATATTCCGGTCCCGGCCCACAAACAACTGATCGGCATCTCTCTTTTAAAGAATGCCTCAAGGTTTGAATGGTTCCTGGAGAAGGCAACTGAACTCGGCATAAACGGTATTGTACCCTTGTTGTGTAAAAGAACGGAGCGGCAACATTTCAGGGAAGAAAGGCTGAAGGGCATTCTTGTGGCGGCTATGCTCCAGTCGCAGAAGGCCTGGCTTCCGGAGTTATATACTCCCCAATCCATAGAAGAAGCCGTTAAAATAACCGCTGAAAAAAAGTTCATCGCCCACTGCATGGACAGTGAAAAAACGCCCTTAAAAATGATGGTATCCCCGGCCGTTTCCCAGTATTTATTAATCGGCCCCGAAGGTGATTTCACGGAGGAAGAATTAATATCAGCCAGCAACGCAGGCTTTCAACCCGTATCCCTCGGCAATTTCCGGCTCCGCACCGAAACCGCCGGCATCTATGGAGCCGTTACACTTATGGTATAAGTAAACAATCAGGTAGAATGCAATAGCCAAAACCTCATAAAAAATACCGCTCTCTGAATAATCAGGGTCAGCGCCAGCACTCAACCACCAACGTTGCGCCTCCATGTTGCGAGGAACGAAGCAATTGCGAGAAAAAACACCACCATCCCCCTCTAACCAACCTACCAGCAATCTAATCAAAAAACCGCTCCTTGCGTCTCCGCTCCTGCGAGGCACGAAGCAGTGCGTTGCGAAGTGCGCAGCACAAAGCAATTGCGTGAAAAAA
>CAMLPA010000570.1 GCA_946481605.1 uncultured Flavihumibacter sp.
ATTTTGCGCAGGAACCCGATGATGCGGGCGTGGTGCGTTTTCTGGAACAAATGGTGTTCAGTAGCCTGGACGCACCGGTTGCCTGATCCGATATTACACTTTTCACCCGCTAATAACAGGATTTCCGTACAATGGTTTAGGAGATGTTTTTAAAATCCTTCATTGGCTGATGGCCGGTGTAGTATTTCATACCATAAATATATTATCGTGTTTACCTTCTGAAATAATCTTAGAAAGGATCAAAATTGCTTTATGGAACTGAAAGTGGCAATGGAATACATTGTCTTATCCGTTATGCTTCTTGTGTAGAGCGGGGGAAAAACTTTTATGGGTATACCGGTGCCACCGATTTTCCCGCGCCACCCACCGTTGAAATACCGTGATGCACATACGTGTTACTGCGCTGCTGCTTCAGTGAAAAAACATGCTTTGGCCAAGACATTCATTTCAACCTGTACACGCTTCGTTTATCCTTTACAATATTCCGACAAGTATTGCAGGAGCTTATTCAGAAGGATCGATTCGGAGGATATATATAGACTAAACCTATTCGATAATAAAATACATTGATTTTGTTTACTGATTCCAACCCCTAATTTTACGTACTTTAATAGAAGCATTTTCAAATCATCGAACAAAACCTATACACATGGAAAAGGAATCAAACGACATCAGTAAGTGCCCGTTCCACAACGGTAAAATGAAACAAAGCATTGCCGGAGGTGGTACACGAAACCGCGACTGGTGGCCAAACCAACTCAAGGTCGGCATGCTGCGCCAGAATTCTCCCGCTTCCGATCCAATGGACAAAGACTTCAACTATGCGGAGGCTTTTAAAAGCCTGGACCTGGAAGCCGTAAAAAAAGACCTTCATGCCCTGATGACAGATTCTCAGGACTGGTGGCCCGCAGACTTTGGTCATTACGGACCATTGTTCATCCGCATGGCCTGGCACAGCGCCGGTACCTATCGTGTAGGCGATGGCCGGGGTGGGGCAGGAGCAGGGCAGCAACGCTTTGCACCCCTGAACAGTTGGCCTGACAACGTAAGCCTTGATAAGGCTCGCAGACTACTCTGGCCCATTAAACAGAAATATGGTAAAAAGATATCCTGGGCTGACCTGATGATCCTCACCGGAAACGTGGCCCTAGAATCCATGGGCTTCAAAACCTTTGGTTTCGCGGGAGGAAGGGAAGATGTGTGGGAGCCGGATGAGTCTGTATATTGGGGTGCGGAAACCACCTGGCTGGGTGGCGATATCCGTTACGCGCACGGTTCTGAAGGCGTTCCCAAAGAACATGGGGTGGTGTCCTCCGATGACAATGCGGATGGTAAGATACACTCCAGAAACCTTGAAAATCCACTGGCCGCCGTGCAGATGGGATTAATATATGTGAACCCTGAAGGGCCGGATGGTAACCCTGATCCCGTACTTGCGGCTAAGGATATCCGTGATACTTTCGGTCGCATGGCCATGAATGATGAAGAAACAGTGGCGTTGATCGCGGGTGGTCATAGCTTTGGAAAAACGCATGGCGCCGCGCCAGCCACGCATGTAGGAAAAGAACCGGAAGCGGCGGGTATTGAAGAACAAGGCTTCGGTTGGAGCAGCAGCTACGGCTCCGGGAAAGGTGCGGACACCATTACAAGCGGACTGGAAGTGACGTGGACCAAAACCCCCACGCAATGGAGCAATAACTTTTTCGAGAACCTCTTCGCCTTTGAATGGGAACTCACTAAAAGTCCGGCGGGTGCGCACCAGTGGGTGGCAAAAAATGCGGATAGCATTATCCCCGATGCTTACGATGGCGCTAAAAAGCACCTACCCACCATGCTTACCACCGACCTTTCGCTGCGTTTCGATCCTGAATATGAAAAAATATCACGTCGGTTCCTGGAGAATCCCGATGCTTTCGCTGACGCGTTCGCAAGGGCCTGGTTCAAATTAACACACCGCGATATGGGACCCCGCGCCCGTTACCTTGGAGCTGACGTTCCCGCGGAAGAACTGCTGTGGCAGGATCCCATCCCGGCTGTTGACCATGAACTGGTGAATGAGCAGGATGTTCAGGACCTGAAATCAAAATTGCTTTCCTCCGGACTGAGTGTATCCGAACTCGTGACCACCGCCTGGGCCTCCGCTTCCACCTTCCGTGGATCCGATAAACGCGGTGGCGCGAACGGTGCCCGCATCAGGCTGGAACCACAAAGGAACTGGGCGGCAAACAACCCGGCGCAACTGCAAAAGGTGCTGGATGTGCTCACCAGTATTCAACAGGAATTCAACAATGCACAAACAGCAGGTAAGAAGGTGTCACTCGCCGACCTGATTGTGTTGGGCGGCTGCGCAGCCGTAGAAAAAGCCGCTTACGAAGCAGGACACGACATTAAAGTTCCTTTCACTCCGGGACGCATGGACGCATCGCAGGAACAAACCGATGTGGAATCAATGGGCTTCCTCGAACCTAAAGCCGATGGCTTCCGCAACTACAGGGCTTCCCGTTTGCCAGCTTCTACAGAAGAAATGCTCATCGATAAGGCCCAACTGCTCACGCTTACCGCTCCGGAACTGACCGTGCTGGTTGGTGGTTTGCGCGTACTGAACGCCAATTATGACGGCTCCGCACATGGTGTGTTCACCAAAGAACCCGGTAAGTTGACCAATGATTTCTTTGTGAACCTACTCGATATGGGCACCGCATGGAAAGCAATGTCCGACGACAAGGAACTTTACCTCGGCAGCGAACGCGCCACCGGAAAAGCAAAGTGGACCGCTACCCGTGCCGACCTGGTGTTCGGTTCCAACTCCGAACTCAGGGCCATCGCAGAAGTGTACGCCAGCGACGATGCAAAAGAAAAGTTCGTGAAAGATTTCGTGGCAGCATGGAACAAGGTGATGAACCTGGACAGGTTTGATATTGTGTAATAGTAATTGAAGATAAGGTATGGGCGGTCCGGTAAGGGCCGCCCTTTTTTTTAGAAATAAATAGTCACGCAGGAATTTTATATATTCAAATTTGATTATA
>CAMLPA010000571.1 GCA_946481605.1 uncultured Flavihumibacter sp.
GTAGTAGTAGAAAAGTGAACGCATGGTGCGCATTTCTGCGATGCTTGTATTCTTAATGGCCCCTTCCTCTGCATTTTTCAGCAGGAACAAAACCTGGTTGGTGTTCCCGATCAGGTTGGAGAGGTAATACCATTCATAATCAATATGCCCGTGATCCTTGTTCCAGGTATGGCGGTGCAGTTGTTCGTAACGGTTACCATCCACCCAGTCTGTACCGTAGAAAGGCAGTACGGCTTCGTCTGTAGTATGACTGTTGATAAAGAAGTGGTTGGTGGTAAAATCGTTTCTGAAAGTGGTATAGATCGTTCCCATCAGTGCATTAAAATGCGCCTCTGTTTTAGGGAAGGTTTCAGAAGTGAGCTCTGTGGTTGCTTCCACGTCCAGCTTATGACAGGAGGCCAGACCTGCTATGGCTGTAACTATCGTTATATTTCGAATTATATTTTTCATTGCTTGAAATTGTTGAGTTATCAGAATGCTACGTTAACACCAAAGAGGAAAGTTCTTGTTCTTGGGAAGAAGTTGTTGTAGTCGATCCCCGGAGCAATACCGCCCTGGTTGATCTCAGGATCAATACCAGAATAGTTTGTAATCGTCAGCAGGTTGTTCCCTGTAACATAAACCCTCAGGCTGTTCACACCTTCAACCGGTTTCCGGAAAGTGTAGGAAACTGTGGCGTTATCCAGGCGCACGTAATTACCGCTTTCGATGTACCTGTTGGAGTAGAACGAGTTCCTGTTATCCGCACTCTTGTCTTCATTGGCACTTACCAGCAGGTTGTTGACAGATGCTGCAGTTACATAAGACAAATCCGCTCTTGTAGCATTGAATATCTTATGACCCAGAACGGAGCGGAAGAAGAAATTCACGTCCAGATTCTTGTAGGTGAAGTTGTTGTTCCAGCCAATCAACAATTTGGGTTGCGCGTTACCGGAGTACCAGTAATCTGTTCCGGCAAGTGGCAATTGTGAACCGGTGGTTTTAGTACCGTCTCTTTTGTTGAACTGAGAGAGTCCGTTATCGTCTTTACCTGCATAGTTCAATGTAAAGAACTGACCAATAGGGTAACCGGTTTTCAAGATCTGGAGTGTAGAGCCGGACTGACCAGCGCCTTCAGGAGAAGTGTACCGGGTAGAATCACCATTGGTGTAGATGTTCTGTAAACTGGTGACCATGTTTTTATTGTGTGCCAGGTTCAGGATAGAAGTCCACTTGAAATCTTTCTGGTCTACCACAGCAGCCGTCAGGGAGAATTCCACCCCTTCATTTTCCAGTTTACCCCCGTTCACCACAATGTAACCACCGGGCACCAGTGATGCGGAAGGTGATACACCAAACAGCATGTTGGTGGTTTGCTTCTTATACCAGTCCAGTGAACCGGTAACCCTTCTGTTGATGATGGAGAAGTCGATACCCGCATTGAAAGTAGACAACTCTTCCCATTTCAGATCAGGGTTGTTGGCCTGGGCGGGAACGATGGCATTATCGAATACACCGGCATTATAATAAGTACCCCTCAAACCGTAGATCAGTTGGCTGTTGTAGGCACCGATACCGGCAGAGTTACCGGTAACGCCATAGCTCACACGGAATTTAAGGTCATCGAACAATTGCTGGTTCTGCATAAAATTCTCGTTAACAACACGCCATGCAATAGAACCAGATGGGAAATAGCCCCAGCGGTTGTTGGCGCCGAAAACAGAACTTCCGTCACGACGCAGAGATGCCTGGAGAATATACTTACCCTGGAAATCGTAGTTCAGACGTCCAAAGTCGGAGATAAGCCTTGTTTTGCTGTAAACACCTGTTGGTCCCGCATCGATCCGGTAGCTGGAAATAGCATAAGGGTTTCCAAGGGCCAGGTTCTGGTAACCAACATAGTCGTTCAGGAAGTTGGTGGAAGAGGAACGGAAACCGTCTCCGTTCACATTCTGCTGGTAAGCATAACCGATCACGGCATTGATGTTATGGTCACCGAATTTCCTGTTCCAGTTCAGGAAAGATTCCAGGGTGGTGAAGGAATTTTCGTAAGAACTTCTGAACGCGGATCCGTTTACACCAAACAGTGAACCGATGAGCACATGGGAAATGCCAATGCCCGGATCGGGGTTGTTGTAAAACCCGGAAGTGGGGTAACGTCCGTAGTAGCTGCCATAATACTGACCGTTCAGCGCATTGGTGGTCTGATAAGAGAAGCTTGCGTTATAAGTAAGTCCGAACGGCAACTTTACTTCAGTGGCAAAGTTGGCGGTAAGCGCATTGTATTTGGTATCGTCCTGGGCATTGTCGATCATAGCCACAGGGTTAAAGTACCCGGGAATGGTCAGGTTCTCGTAGTAAGTACCATCAGCGTTTTTCACGTTGTTTACGGGCAGGTGCTTGGCCGCCTGTAAAAGGGCCACATTCTGCAACGGCGTATAATTACCGGTGCTTCTTGAGTTGGCCACGTTTAAACTGAATTTCACCTTATCCCTCAAAGCATATTGTTCTACGCTCAGCCTGGCGATCATCCGGCGGAGCCGGCTTTTCAGGAGAATACCTTCTTTATCGAGGTAGTTCAGGCTCGCACTGTAAGTGCTGTGTTCACCACCGCCGCTGAAGGAGATGTTGTGGTTATGGGCCACGGCGCCGTTCCGCTGAATGGCTTTCTGCCAGTCGGTATCGGCTCCCTGGTCATCAATAGGATTGTAAGCGCTGTTGTTGGCAGCAAGGAATGCACGGTGTTGCGCAGCATCCATCAGTTCGAGCCGGCTGCTCACTTTTTCAAGGCCCACATAACCATTGTAAACAGTTTGTACAGCGCCTTTCTTACCTCTTTTAGTGGTAATCATAATTACACCGTTGGCGGCCCTGTTACCATAAATCGCGGTAGCCGCCGCATCTTTTAATACATCGATGGTTGCGATATCGTCCGGGGCCACAATAGAAATGTCTGCGCCGGGTACACCATCAATTACATAAAAAGGTCCGCTCGGACTGTTCACTGTAGAAGCACCACGCAAAATCACTGCAGCAG
>CAMLPA010000572.1 GCA_946481605.1 uncultured Flavihumibacter sp.
GAACAACTGTAAGCATGCAGAGTTACAACAAACGGAACAGGTATTTTAACGGTCCTGCCAAGGCGCATGGCGCTATTGAACAATTTTACGGAAAACCACTCCATGTGGCCATGCAGGCACAAAAAGAGAGAATGCGCGTTTGGGTGAATGGCGATAAAGTGTTCGATATTCCCAAAGCGATTCCTGTAGAAAATATTTTCAACCAACTCTTCTTCCAACTGGAAAGCAGTGCCTATGCTGATGAGCAGGTAAACGTGTACGTTGGGAATTTCAAAATGGCAAGGGGGCTGCCCGATACGCGGCACAAACTGGCGGAAGAAGGGAAGTTCAGTACTACCGGGATTTTATTTGAAAGCAATAAAGCAACCATCAAGCCGGAATCTTCGGGTGTGTTAGCGGAAATTGCAGGCGTATTGAACAAGTATCCTGAACTCAAAGTGAAGATCATAGGGCATACCGATTCCGACGGAAGCGATGATGCCAACCTGAAGCTCAGTGAACGCAGGGCAGAAGCGGTAAAAGCAGCGCTGGTGCAGGAATACAAAGTGTCGGAAGACCGTTTGCAGACCGCAGGAAAAGGAGAGAAGGAGCCATTGGAGAAAAATGATACGCAAGCGGGAAAAGCACAGAACAGGAGAGTGGAATTTTTAAAATTGTAATAAGGGAAAGGTTAATAGTTTCTTTTGTTAGGGGTTTAGCTTAGTGGAGCAACTTGTTCGAAAGAACGGTTGCTTCGCTTTTTTATGCGTGTAAGTGGTGATAGGTGAAAAAACGGTAGCAAGAATTAAAATGTGTCTTGTAGTTTTGTGTGGAAGATGAAAGTGAAGGAGGTGAATCAGAAAATAGCGTGAATTGTTTTTTTGTCTTTGCCCAGCGTAAAATGATCTCCTGCTTTTTTAGCATAGAGTTGTATTGCCAACGGTGCATTGGGTGAAACAAACAGTACGGTTCTTCCGGAGAATTGCTGTTTGCCAAGACCTGCACCTATAAAAACTGAGGTATCCCCACAGTCGATTACAGCGCCTTTGGCTGGTGTGTTGTAAAGAATGGACGTATCCGTTTCCTGGAGATTGGCCCACTCCAGTAGATGGGCGGCGAGTTGCCGTGCGTGCATGTCTTTGTCAATGTGACTCATGGCGCGGGATGTCTCGTATTTATCGCCTGCTGAACTTTTTTCTTCCTGGTTGGCGGCCTGCTGTGCGGCGTTCATGTGGTGGCGCGCGGTATCGATGCGCAACTGAAGGTGCTCCTTGCAGAAGGAGAGGAGGGCGTTTTTATAAGCGATTTTCTCCGCGTTTGTGGAAGGTTGGTGGCTCATTGCAGCGATTCAAGTTTTCTGCGGTAATCGTATTGAAGGTCCTCGTGTAGGGTGGCCAGCAAGGTGTTGATCTTTTTGAGTTGCTGGTTACGCATATTGTTGAGGATAGCGTGTTTTTTGAAGGGGATATGATACTCGGTGAGCAGTGCGCAGAAATGCAGTGAAAGCTCAAGCGCCGCTTCTTTCGATGCCATATACTTTACACGCTTGTTCAGTTGGTTGAGTATTTTCCGGAGCCGCTTCTTGGTGAAATAGACTTGTGTAAGCGGGATATCGGAAAACCCTTCTTCCATTTCCTGTTTCGCAAGCTGAATGTAAGCGTCGGTGTCGTGCGCTTCAAAAAGAAGATAGTGAAGCAATTCTTTGTTCTCTTTTTTGAAGCGGGCCAGGCGCAAACAGAGTTCTTTCACCTCCTCATGGGGAAGGTTGCCAAGTTCCTGTTTGATCTCCTGGATGGTGGATGTGCTCATGCCGTAAATATCATTTAATCAATGTGCAGCGGCAAAATACGGAGAAACTGAGAGACGGGGTAAAAAACGAAAAGCCGGATCACTCCGGCCTTCCGTTGTTCACAGGGAACAATCGACGGTTGAGAAAAATTTTCAACGCGCTTTATTCAGTCAATCGTCCGTTCTCTATGAACCGGATCTTAGTTTGCTGTGTGGTGTCCGTTGCGCCGGGCAATCCCAGGAGCAATACAGTGTAAGCCTTACTTTGCTCCACGGTAATCGTCCTGTTGAGGTTGATGTCGCTTTCATTGTTCACGGAAACAACAACACTTCCCGGCGTTACTTCCATGAATTCGGATACCATTCCGAAACGGGCTGCGCCATCAGCGATATTGTTGCCTCCCGCTACCAGACTCACCTGTGGTTGCGACGAGTCAGGAATCGCGTTGATGTAACGGATATAAGCTTTTCCCGAAGTGGAAGAAAGGCTGTCGAAGTTGTCGCGGACGATAATGTTCCGGTAATTATCGTTTGCCCCTACTACGAAGAGGGAATAGAACTTTCCGTCTTCAAAGAGGTTGCTGCTTGTTGCCAATGTGGTATTCTGGGAGAAGTCATAAGACTGTGCCTCCCGGTTCCCGGTATAAACACTGAGGTAACCACCGGTAAAGTTTGTGTAGGCCAATGGGGCCTGTGTTAAACTATTGCCTGATAAAGTAATGCCGGCGTTTGCAACATCAGGAGCCAGGTTAAAAGCCATCAGGCCGGATACCGGAACGGTAGTGCCTTCACTATTCTTCTGACACGAAGCGAAGAAAATACCGGAAAGCACTACACCACAAGCCAATAGCAGGTTTTTTCGAAGAAGATTCGCTTTTTTCATACTATGCACAAGTTTTTGAGAATTGAATAATAAAAGGGTGGGAGTTATTCAAGTGAAAAAATGGTGCCAGTTAAGAAGCGTTGAAAGCAATTAACTTTTCTTTTCGATCCTGTTAAAGTTGGTATAAAAACAGGCCAATCGTAAATAAAATGAGTGTAGGAGCGTTGCGGAATTTCATATTGCTCACCCAATAAAACAGGTGTATCGAAAAGTACGATACACCTGGTGAAGATGGAGAAAGGTGATGGTTTAAAAACTGATGCCTGCTTTCAGTACAATACGATTGTACACATACTTCATTTGTTGTGTGGTATGCGATACGCCTGATGGTGGGGCGCTGGATATCCACCAGGAGAAATTGGG
>CAMLPA010000573.1 GCA_946481605.1 uncultured Flavihumibacter sp.
GTTCTTTCCTGGATCAATAACGTGAGCAGTAAACATGAGCCGAACAATGCCGATCTGAAGCGCATAATATCTTTTAGAAAGGGGAATTCAATTTCTGTACCATTTTCTGTTAGAGAAATCTTATTCCAGGCAGGATTCCAGTTCTTCCATCATGCCTTTGCTACCGGCAAAGAAAGGTGTACGCTGGTGCAGTTCAGTGGGTTTCACATCCAGGATGCGTTCCTCTCCGTTGGATGCTTTTCCACCAGCTTTTTCGAGGATAAAACCAAACGGATTGCATTCATATAAAAGACGGAGTTTACCATTGGGTTTTTCACCGGTTCCGGGGTACATAAAGATGCCGCCCTTAATGAGGTTCCGGTGCAGATCAGCCACCATACTCCCGATGTAACGTTGTGTGTACGGGCCTCCGGCTTCTTTGGTTTTCTGCTGGCAGCGGTTGATGTAGTTTCTCACTTTTTCAGCATACTGGAAGAAAATACCGTGGTTCACGGAGTAAAACTTACCGAATTCCGGTGTTTTAATATCGGGGTGACTCAGGCAGAATTCACCGATAGAAGGGTCAAGGGTAAAACCGTTCACCCCGCGTTTTGTAGCGTACACCATCATGGTGGAAGAACCGTAGATAATATACCCCGCGGCCACCTGGAGCCTGCCGGGTTGCAGGAAATCCTCGATCGTAACGGGCTGCCCTTTGGGCGTTACTCTTCTGAAAACACTGAAAATAGTACCAATCGAAACGTTCACATCAATATTGCTGCTCCCGTCGAGGGGATCCATCAATACCACGTAACTGGCGTTCTTACTCAGTTCATCATCAAAAACAATGATATCGTCGTTCTCTTCACTGCCTACGCCGGCGCAACTGATGCCGTGGCGCAATACGCCCACGAACTGGTTGTTGGCAAAAATGTCCAGCTTTTTCACATCTTCACCCTGAACATTGATAGAACCATAGTCGCCGAGGATGTCCACCAGTCCGGCTTTGTTTACTTCAACATTAACACGTTTGGCGGCGAGACCAATATCGCGGAGGAGTCCGCTCAAAGCGCCGGTGGCAGTAGGAAAATTACGTAGCTCCTGGATCGTGAATTCGTCCAGGGTCATTACTTTGCGGTAGTTACTCATAAGTGCAGCAATTTGTGCGGACAAACGTACATAAAAATTATAATCTTTACCGGCCCGGTTTTCAGGAAACTCCGCACACGTTCCCGGAACAGCGAGCCTACAAATTTCATAATTTGCGGCCTCAATCAATTTAGTTATGCGGGTATTCAAGTTTGGCGGCGCCAGTGTAAGTACAGTAGAAAGGATCAGGCAGGCAGGAGAAATTGTGCGCAACAACAGCGGTTCACCCCTGCTGATTGTGGTTTCCGCCATGGGCAAAACCACCAATGCGCTGGAAAAAGTAGCGGAAGCATTTTATGCGGGAAAGAAAGAAGAAGCGCTCCAGTTGTTTGAAGCTGTGAAACAAAGCCATCTCACGATGGCGAAGTACCTGCTCGTAAAGGAATCGATCGCCGCCGACCAGGAACTGCTGAACTTTTTCACGGAAGTGGAATGGCTCCTGCACGACAAGCCCGTTCGTGAATACGATTATTACTACGATCAGATTGTATGTACCGGTGAACTACTCTCCACCTGTATTGTGAGCCATTATTTCAAAGAAGAAGGCATTCCAAATACCTGGTTCGATGTACGGGATATCCTGCGTACCGATGAACATTTCCGCGAAGCGAATATCGACTTCGATTTTACTGCGCAACAAACGGAGACACGCATTAAACCAGTGCTCTCCGGGAACGGCATAGTATTAACGCAAGGGTTTATAGGCGCCACACAGGACAATGAAAGTACCACCCTGGGCAGGGAAGGAAGTGATTACACTGCAGCGGTGTTCGCCAATTTGCTGGATGCCGAAAGTGTGACCATCTGGAAAGATGTGGAAGGTGTGATGAACGCTGATCCGAAACAGTTCGCCAATGCCACAGTGATGCCGGAACTGAATTACCGTGAAGTGATTGAAATGGCTTACTACGGGGCGCAGGTGATTCACCCCAAAACCATCAAACCCATCGAAAACAAAGGGATACCGTTGTATGTAAAAAGTTTCATCGACCCTACCCTACCGGGAACGAGTATCCGTAAACAAGCCGTAAACGGTCTGCCGCCCGTGATCGTGCTCAAAAAGAACCAGGTGTTGCTGCACCTGAAATCAAAAGATTTCTCCTTCGTGGGCGAAAAACCGGTAGCCGAATTTTACCTGCTGGCAGGAAGGATGCAGTTGCGGCCCAACCTCACGCAGAACGGCGCCATCACTTTCCTTTGTTGTATGGACGATTATGGAGAGAAACTGGACCAACTGGCCCATGAAGCCGGCGAATGGTTCGATGTGATCGTGGAAAAAGAACTTTCCCTGCTCACCATCCGTCATTACGATGAAGCCACCGTAACACGAATGATTGCAGGGAAAGACATATTACTGAAGCAGGAAACCCGCGAAACCATCCAGGTGCTCGGCAGGTTCTGATCCTGAAGTTTATTGTTCTCCGGAAGGCTTCTCCAATGCCAACCCGGTTTTTACCGGCCTTCCGAAATCAGGAGTACCATCGGTTTTCCATTGGAAGCGTTGTATCCTTACATTCCTTTTATCGGAGCAACCCGCGCCACTAGTGGAATTTGCGTGGTAAATGATCCAGTCTTCCTGGCCATCGGGCGAAGTGAAGAACGCGTTGTGACCCGGGCCATAAGCGTTTCCTTCGGGATTCTTGGTGAATACCGGTTGCTGACTTTTGGTCCAGTCTTCCACTTTCAGGGGATCACCACCCTCTTTCAGCGCCATGATGCCCAGCGCGTAATCATCGGTCCAGCAGCCGCTGGCGGAATACACCATGAATACCTTTCCCTGCTTGTTCTTTATAATTTGCGGCCCTTCATTCACTGGACCACCATTCACTTCCCAGGGCAGTACCGGTTGTGTAAGCGTGGTGGTCGGGC
>CAMLPA010000574.1 GCA_946481605.1 uncultured Flavihumibacter sp.
ATTTTGCCGGAGGGATCCACCAGTACATTGAACGGAATGCCGTTGAATTTATAGGTGGTAGTGGCAGCACTTTCCCAACCTTTGAGGTCGCTGATATGGGTCCAGGAAAGTTGGTCGGCTTTCACGGCTTCGAGCCATTTGGCTTTGTCCTCATCCAGCGACACGCCGAGGATGGTGAAGTTCTTCCCTTTGTATTTGTTGTACGCGGCAACCACATTGGGATTTTCCTGGCGGCAGGGGCCGCACCAGCTTGCCCAGAAATCGACCAGTACATATTTGCCCTTGAAATCGGCAAGGCTCACGCTTTTACCGTTTACATCGGGCATGGAAAGCGCGGGTGCCTGCTGTCCAACCATGGAGTTGTCTTTAATAGCCTGCTGTTGTTTTTCAAAAGCCAGCAACTGCTGCTCAAAAGTTTCTTTCACGGCCTTAACCCCGGCATGATCCGGAAACTTTTTAGAGATATCCGTTAATGCGGTTTTGAGTGCTGCGGGTTCCATGGAACGCGCGGCCATACCCAATACAAATATGGCAACGGAAGGACTTTTTTCTTCCGCAAGCGTTGTTTTCAGGTAACCATTAAAAGCCTGTATACCGGCTTCTCTTTTTTGGACCGCCAACCCAACAATACTATCCGAAGCTCCGGATTTCTGAATGCTGTCTACCTGCATGAACAAAGGCTGCAGATCCTCCTGGCGTGCGGTGTAACCGAAAACAAATTTCCGGAGCGATTCGCTGGCCGGAGAGCCTTTCACGGTATAAAAATCATTCTTCTTCGACATGTCCAGTTCCATGGAAATTTCCGGCTCATCGTTCACGATCAGTACACCTGGTTCCGCGTCGAGCGCAACCTGGTACAGCCCTTCCTCTTTTCCCAGTCCTTTCAGGGTGAACTTTCCATTCTCGATTTTCGCGGAATCGATCATCACCGGAGGTTTCCCGTTCATTGGGATTTCCTGGAGAAAAACGTTCGCACTTTTTGAGTTTTTAACTGTGCCGGTAACCTCGAAAGCGTCTTTATCTTTTCCGCTACAAGATACCAGCAGGTAAGCACCTGTTACCATCATCATCGCCAGCAACCTTCTGCTCATTGGTCAATTTTTATTTGTTGTTTAAGTATTCCAGTAGAATATCGTTGGTCCGTTTGGGGTCGGCTTTTCCTTTTGACTTCTTTTTCACTTCTCCCACAAACAGGCCGATGAGTCCTTTTTTTCCTTTCCTGAATTCGTTCACTTTATCTGGCATTTCCGCCATCACTTCTTCCACCCATATTTTCAGCGTATCCGCATCTCCTTCCTGAATAAGGTTTTTGGCAATGGCAATGTCCATCGGCATTTTGTCTCCAGAAAGAATCATTTCGGGGAGGATTTCCTGTTGTGCGATGGAGAAGTTTACTTTTCCAGCTTCCACCAACTCAATAAGCGACACCAATTTTTCGGGGGTTACCGGGAAAGCGCTCATGTTCCCGCCATGTTCATTCAACCATGATCTTACAGGGCCGAGTAACCAGTTGGCCGCCTGTTTATGGAACTTCACTCCTTCGGGGAAAGCTGCTACCACGGCATCATAGTAAGCTGCGGTCTCCTTCTCGTCTGCCAGTTGCCTTGCATCGTATTCGGGCAGCATATACCCGTTCATGTATTGTGCCACTTTTTCTTCGGGTAAAGCGGGCATCCCGGAACGGATGTTTTCAATAAACTCTTCTGTAAGGTGGAAGGGCGTTAGGTCGGGGTCCGGAAAATACCTGTAATCATTGGCCTCTTCCTTGGTGCGGAGCGAGAAGGTGGTACCGTTCGCCGCATCGAAGCTTCTGGTTTCCTGGATCACTGTGCCGCCGGATTCCACCAGTTCCACCAGCCTTTTTATTTCAATTTCTATGGCTTTCTTTACGTTTCTGATGGAGTTCAGGTTCTTTACTTCCACTTTAGTGCCCAGCGTTGTTTCGCCTTTCAGCCGGATGGAGATATTCGCGTCGCAACGCATGCTTCCTTCCTCCATATTGCCATCGCATACCTCCACATAACGCACGAGTTTGCGCAATTCAGTAAGGTAGGCGTATGCTTCCTCTCCGCTATGCAGGTCAGGTTCCGTCACAATTTCGAGTAAGGGCACGCCTGCGCGGTTAAGGTCGATGGAAGTGTAGGCTTCATCCACATCGTGCAGACTTTTACCCGCATCTTCCTCCATGTGGATGCGGTTCAGTTGCACCTGGCGTGTACCTTCAGCAGTACGGATGGTGACGTGGCCACCTACACATATTGGAGTGGTATGCTGGGAAACCTGGTATCCTTTGGGAAGATCGGGGTAGAAGTAGTTCTTCCTGGCGAAATAATTGTACCGTTCAATGCCGCAGCCGCAGGCCAGTCCAAGCCGGATGGCGTATTCCACGGCTTTCCGGTTCATTTTGGGGAGCGTACCGGGGTGCGCGAGGGTAACCGGGCTGATATGCGTATTGGGCGCACCGCCATAAGCCGCGCTGTCGCCGCAAAAGAGTTTACTTTCCGTTAAAAGCTGCGCATGCACTTCCAGCCCTATCACCACCTCATACTTGTCGTATGGTAACCCCATAGTATTGTTTTGAAGGCAGTAAAATTAGTTATTAATGGGGAATGGGGGTAAAAAGAATGTTGGATGTTCAACCGGGATAAATCCCAATCCAACATCCAACATTCAGCATTTAAAATTCCTCCTAGAGGTCTGCTGTCTTCAATTTCCTCGGCACTTTTACTTCCGCGTTAATGGTTTTGCCATCGCGGGTCATTTTCAGGGCTATAACTTTTTTGTCTTTGGCTTCTTTTACCATGTTAGAGAGCACTGCTGCGTCGTTCACGTCTTTTCCTTCGAAAGAGAGGATGATGTCTCCCTCTTTGATACCGGCTGTTGCGGCGGGTGAACCTTCGTCCACATCAATTACTTTCACCCCTTTACCTTCTTCTGTATCCTGAACGGAAACACCCAGTTTGGGACGATCGGCATTGGTCCAGGTGATGGTGCC
>CAMLPA010000575.1 GCA_946481605.1 uncultured Flavihumibacter sp.
GAACGAAAAACTGAGCAGCCCGGCAATCACACCGGCAAGGCCCAGTACAATGAGCGTTTTGTGTGTGATTTTATTCCTGCACGACCATTCGGTACGCGGGTCGGAGGGAGGATGCTTTGTTTTAATGTAATAGTGAAGGTTGTATTGCAGCAGGGTAGAACCGGCAACAAATACATAGAATCCCCAGTTTTGAAGGGGAATGTTGAGCAACAGATTTGTTTCAATACAAAGCGCCACTGCACAGATGGAGATAAACAAGGAACTGTACAGCAGAAAATTCGCTACAACAGTTGATTTAGTTTGAAAAGCATTCAATGCCGGAGAAATTACCGTATAAATACAACTTGCTCTGAGGTTATGGTATCACTGTAATTCTGAGCAGCATCTCTTACCCATATTTTAAAATTAACCGTATCGTTTTCGTAAGTATATGGGCTTCCAAAAGCCCGGAGATTGGCTTCGTAAATATCGGGGGCTGAATTGATCACGAATCTAGCTGATATTTCACCCTTTGGGGCAGGGGGGAACGCCGGAATTTTATACCTTATCCGCTCAAATTGCCAGGCTTCACCAGCAGCAGACTGGTTCAGAACTTCCATCAACATATAAATCGAATCGCTCACATCTCCTTCTTTATCTGTGTATTCAAGTGTGATACTAAAACGTCCTCCATTGGGTACTGTTGTGGAAGAAAGCGATTTAATGCTGATGGATGGTTTTGTTTCAAACGTATCTTTATCGCACGAAAGCAGCAAAAGAACAGTGGAAACCAACAATATGGGAAGTCTGAATTTCATGAAATTGAATTGGTTGTAACAAATTTATGTTTTCGGTACAAAAGAACCTACAAATGGAATGTGAATTTGATGCCAAAACATGGAAGAACGATGCATCTTACTTTAATGAATGCGCCGTCCGCCTGTTTCAATACCAATATGAGCACAACAAAATATACAGGGAATATGTTGATTTGCTCCGCATTCAGGTTGAAAATGTGAGCCAATGGCATCATATTCCTTTTCTCCCGATTTCTTTTTTTAAATCCCATCAACTGCAATCAGGTAATTGGGTGCCGGAAACCTGGTTCGAAAGCAGCGGTACCACAGGAGCACAGACCAGCCGGCATTTTGTGAAGAAGATGGATACTTACTACAGCAGTTTTATGGAGGGGTTCAGGCTTTTTTACGGAGCGCCTTCAGACTGGTGTATTATTGGTTTGTTACCCGCCTACCTGGAACGGCAGCATTCCTCCCTCGTAGTAATGACGGACGCGTTGATCAAAGCAAGCGGACACCCGAAAAGCGGTTTTTACCTGTATAACCATGAAGAACTTGCAAAGGTTCTTCAGCAAAATGAACAAACCGGGCAGAAAACCTGGCTCATTGGGGTCACTTTCGCCTTGCTGGATTTCGCAGAGAAGTTTCCCATGGAACTGAAACATACGGTGGTATTGGAAACCGGGGGCATGAAAGGCAGAAGGCGCGAACTCACCCGCGCTGAAATACATGAAGTGCTTCGTACACAGTGGAAGCTGGACCATGTTCATGCGGAATATGGTATGACAGAACTTTTTTCCCAGGCTTATTCCTCCGGCAGCGGGCTTTTCAATTGCCCGCCCTGGATGAAAGTAATCCTCCGCGAGGAAGATGATCCGCTGGCGCTGGTAAACCCTAAAACTTCCGGGTCAGTTTCAGGTGCCATTAATGTAATTGATCTTGCCAACGTGGATTCCTGCGCGTTCATCGCTACGGAAGATGTGGGAAGGTTGCATCCCGATGGCAGGTTCGAAGTATTGGGCCGGATGGACAATACGGATATACGTGGCTGTAGTTTGCTGGTGCTGTAAAAATTATGCGCCTTCCAGTATCCTTACACCAAGGTCCGTTTCCATGCTGCTGAAATTGTCTTTTTCTTCGTACAGATGTCTGTATTCGGAAGGTGTTACGCCTTTCAGTTTCCGGAATTGCCGGTTGAAATGGGCGAGGTTATTGAAGCCGGAAGCATGACAGGCGTCGGTTACCGCGCATTCGGTTTCCAGCAAAAGTTGCCCGGCGTAACCGATGCGCACTTCATTGAGGAAGTCGATATAAGTTTTACGGGTTCTTTTTTTGAAGTAATTGCAGAAGGCGGGAACGGTCATGCCGGAGATGGCGGCCACGTCTGAAAGTTGAACTTTTTCGCGGAACGAAGCCATGGTGAACCGGTACACTTTATCAATCCGTTCCTGGTCGCGCCAGTTGTAATATTCAGGTTGCACGCCGGCTGAAAGATGCGTGTGCTGGTGGGTGCTTCCAATAGCATGAAGGCATTCCAGGAGCGAAAGCAGTCTGTTTCCTGTGCCTGCACTCAGCGAAAGAATAAGCTTAACAATGCGTTGGGTGGTGTTGCCATCTACTTTAAGTCCGCTTTTGCCCATGGTGAACAGGTCGCGCAGCATACGGTTCTCCGGGAGTTGCACAAAGGCTTCGCCCCATACATCTTCCCTGAAATGGATCACCGCCGCGCTGATGATGGCCGAAGGATCTGATTTGTCGAACTGGTGCGGCAGCTTTCCGCCAATGTAAAATAAATCTCCTTTCTTAAAGGGGCCGATGTAATTTCCTGCCCTGCAAATGCCTTCTCCTTCTATAAAGTAGATAAGTTCGGTTTCCTCGTGCTGGTGCCAGGGTACCTCAAAGCTGGGCGTGGTATGCACGCGGGCGGCAAAAGATTCTCCTTCCTTTAAGGGCAATCGTTCGATAAATGGCTTCATGATCGGAAAATATTAATACGATATTAAGGGAATTATGGCTGAATTCAAAGTATAATATTAAAATAGTATTGCTATTTATTAATACAGGCGTTGAAGATTGTTGCGGTTACCTGTAAGTTTGCTTTTCAAATAAGCATTGTTTGCCCATGTTGTTATTAGGAATAGATATTGGCACCTCTTCAGTAAAAGTTTCCGTGCTGGATGGGGAAACCGGGAAGGTAAAGGCTGCCGCCAC
>CAMLPA010000576.1 GCA_946481605.1 uncultured Flavihumibacter sp.
CTTCAGCCGATCATGCGTTTTATTATGCCAGTTCATTTGAACATGCTGATTCCGTGAAACACCACCAGTTGATGATTTCCATGCCTGATCGTTATCCGGGAACGGAGCGTGGGGCACAGGCGTTGTATTGGCTGGCGAACCGTTCTGCCAGTCCGAAAACAAAAGTCCAGGTGTACGAGTTGTTGAAAAAGAAATACAATCCTGAAGCTTCCGGTTGGTGTTCAGGAGGCATGCAGCAATACTATGATTTCCTGGTGGAACACAATGTGCCCGGTGCTTTGGAACTGAGCAATTACATGTTGGGATATGATTCATTAAATGGGCGTCAGGCCTGGGTGCAACGGAAAGAAATAGCACAGGCCTTACTGGATGCGAAAAAAGTAATGGCGCAGAAAAATTATGTGGAGGCCTTCCTTATATTGAATAAAGTAGCACCTGCACGCTACTCCAATACAAAAGAAATCCTGCTTACTGAAAAAGCGAAAGCCGCCGCTGCTGCCGGTGAGTTTAAAACGGCGTACGATAGCTTATTGCTTTACTATGCAGTAAATCCAACCGATGGGCTGATGAACTCCATGAAAGGATACGCGAAGAAACTGGGCAAAACCGATGCGGACATCAATAATGACGTATGGGAAAAAAGAAAAGCTGCGGGCAAAGAAGCCACAGCGTTTAAACTGGACAATTACCTTACACCCGGCAAGACTTCCCTCGCCGACCTGAAAGGCAAAGTCGTGCTGGTTACCTATTGGTTCCCCGGCTGCGGGCCCTGTCGCGGAGAGTTCCCGCATTTCGAAAATGTGGTGCGCAAATTCAGTAAAAATGAGCTTGCTTACATCGGCATCAACATGGTGCACGACCAGGATCCTTACGTGGTGCCCTTCATGAAGCAAAGCGGGTATTCTTTTATTCCGGTGAGAGACGAACCTGAAAAACGCGGAAACCTGATTGCCCGCGGGGCGCCCACCAACTACCTGATCGATAAAAAAGGCAACATCATCTTCGCGAACTTCAGGACGGATGGAGACAATGAACGCACTCTTGAACTTATGATCCGCGAATTACTTGAAAAATCTTAAACCTCATTGCAATGAAAAAACAATTTCTTCTTATATGCGCATTAAGTGCAACAGCAGCAATGGCGCAGCCCGTTTCCATTACCGGTAACATCGACGGGTTGGCGGCCAACACAAAAGTGTACCTCCGCGGTGCAATGGGTGAGGATTTCGTGGATTCCATCCATTCAGGGAAAGGAAAATTTGAATTCAATACCAATATACCAGGACCTGGTATTTACAGTTTGCAGATTGGCGCGTCCGGAGCAGGGGCAGAGAACAGGCTTCTTTATATGGCTCCGGGAAAACTGAGGATTACAGGGGCGGCAGGAGAACTGGCCGATGCTACCTTACAGGGACCGGCTTACGCGAAAGATTTTTCCAACTTCTCCAAACAACTTGATCTTCCCATTTTCGATGAACTGGAGCAACTGAACCTTGCTTACAGGGAAGCATATACAAAAAAGGATACGGCGCTCCGGAATGAGTTGCTGGAAAAAATGCGTCCTTTAAGTACGAAGGCCGATAATATGAGAACAGAAATCGCAAAGAACTGGATCAAACAAAATCCTTCTTCGGAAATTAATGCTTTCGTATTGTACATGTACCTGCGCAGGAAAATGGACAACACTGCTTTACAAACGGCGCTTAACGAACTGCCCGCTGCTGCAAAAACTTCCGTGATCGCACAGAAGATGCAGCACAGTCTTGATATAGCAAAGAAGTTACAGGTGGGCAAGCCTGCCCTTGATTTTACGCAGAACGATCCTGAAGGTAATCCAGTTTCCCTCCGTGATTTCCGGGGTAAATATGTGCTGATCGATTTCTGGGCCAGTTGGTGCGGTCCTTGCAGAGCCGAGAATCCGCATGTGGTAGCCGCTTACAACAAGTACAAGGATAAAAACTTTACCATCCTTGGCATATCCCTTGATAAGGACCGCGCGAAATGGCTGGAGGCTGTTGAAAAAGATGGGCTGCAATGGAAACATGTTTCGGATCTTCAATACTGGAACAATGCCGTTTCCAAACTTTACGATGTAAGTGCCATCCCGGCGAACTACCTGATTGATCCCAACGGAAACATCGTTGCAAAGAACCTCCGGGGTGAACACCTCGAAAAGAAACTGGAAGAACTGATGGTGAAATAACCTTACCCGGTGGCACCGCTATAGCGGTGCCACCGGGTACCGTGTAAACACTGGAAAGAGTTGAACCTGCCGTTAGGATAGGAATCTGGTTCCAGTAAGAAGAATGTTTTTTCACTTAAAAATACTGTGCAAAAAACGTAAAAGTACTGGCGTGCAACACCGGGTTACGGTGTAAAAAACCACCTCGGTGGCACCGGGTACCCGTTAAAACCCCGAAAATCTACACTCCCCCGAATTTTTCTTACCTCCGTTTTTTAACGTATACCAAGCTCGGTAAAAACAACATGCAGCTTTTTGAATTGCATTGTAAACGATTCAATCACGTATAACACTGCTGCCGCTCCTCCAAAAGGAGCGGCTTTTTTACGCGCCTTTCGTATCTTACGGCCTTATATATTTTATTCTTATATGAGAAACACCTTTTTAATGGCATTGGCGTTCTGCTGTTCTTTCCTAACGGCTACCGTTATGGCACAAACAGCAACACAGAAAGATGCCGCCACTGAATCAAAGTACAGTTTTTACGAAGCCTTTCAGCCCTTGTTCTATCCGCAGTCCGGAAATGTTTACCGCTCCGCCAGCGGAGCTCCCGGACCGCAATACTGGCAGAACAAAGCAGATTACGACATTGACGTAACCCTGAATGAAGCCACCAACACACTCACCGGCAAAGCGGTAATCACTTACACCAACAACAGCCCTGAGGACCTGGACTTCCTTTTCCTTCACCTGGACCAGAACCTCTTCAAAAAAGGCTCCCGTGGCGAAGCCATTGTGCC
>CAMLPA010000577.1 GCA_946481605.1 uncultured Flavihumibacter sp.
CCTACTTTGGTGGCCAGTACCACCATCAGGAAACAGAGTGCGAGCGATACCACCAGCAAGGTTTCGTGGTTCATGAACCGCCGGGCTTTTTTGAGCAGGGTGGGCAAAAGATAAATACCGGCCAGGAACCATAGACAAAGGAAGAAAACCAGTTTCACCACAGAGCCAAGTAGTTCACCGCCCGAAAACTGCTGGCTCACTGCGAGTGTGGACAGCAATACGAGCAGCAATACGGCCACGAGGTCCTCGATAATAAGGATGCCCAATACCTGTCCCGCGAATTGCTGGTTCTTCAAATTAAGTTCTTCGAATGCCCGGATAATAATAGTGGTGGAGGATATAGCGATGATGCCGCCCAGGAAAATACTGTCCATCATGCTCCAGCCCAGCATCTGACCGGTTACATACCCGATCACCATCATCATGGAGGTTTCGAAAATACCGGTTACGGAGGAGGTGCCGCCAACACGCATCAGCTTTTTAAAACTGAATTCCAGGCCAAGGGAAAACAACAGGAAGATAACGCCGATTTCGGCCCATACCTGGATGCTTTTCTGGTCGCCCACGGTGGGGAAGATATCCAGGTTGGGCCCCACCAGCAGTCCGGCGAGGATATAACCCAATACCAACGGCTGCTTTAATTTCTTGAAGATCAGGGTAAAGATACCTGCGGCTCCAAGAATCAGTGCCAGGTCCTCAATTAGTTCAGGCAGATGCGTCATACGTTCAGGAAAAAGTGTTAATGCTGTGGATAATGAACAATTCCAGTCTGTTACAAAGGTCGTGATCCCAGGCGATTGCCGGGAATTTACTTATTTTTTGGCATTTAAAACGATTGCGAAAGGCGTACGTCCAGTATTATCCCCAGTTCATCCCCACCGTTCAACAAAAAGCGTGTTTTCTTCTGAAAGGATTTTACCTTTGCAGCCTGCTAACCAGAAAAGCACAAACTCGTATGAATATTTTTGAGCAACAAGCAACAGAATTCAGGAATCGTCATATTGGTCCCACCGGGAACTACACCGCGGCCATGCTGCAAACCATTGGCGCAGCCAGCCTCGATGCACTCACGGGAAAGACCGTCCCCACGGGCATCCGCATGAGCAAGGCGCTGCAACTTCCCCCCGCCATGAGCGAGTCGGAATACCTGCAGCACGTGAAAGAAGTAAGCCTGAAAAACAAGGTTTTCAGAAATTATATCGGCCAGGGTTATTATGATACCATCGTGCCCTCCGTGATCCTCCGGAACGTTTTTGAAAACCCGGGATGGTACACGCAGTACACACCTTACCAGGCTGAAATTTCCCAGGGACGCCTGGAGAGCCTGCTCAATTACCAGACGATGGTGAGCGACCTGACCGGCCTGCCCATCGCCAACGCGTCACTCCTGGATGAAGGCACGGCCGCCGCCGAGGCCATGGCCATGTTCTTCAACGGGTTGAACAAAGCAGAACATATTACCCGCCCTAAGTTTTTCGTGGATGCCGATGTGTTCCCGCAAACCCTGGACGTGATCCACACCCGCGCCGTACCCATCGGTATCGAAGTGGTGGTGGGCGACTACCGCAACGTCACGCCCGATGAAAGCTGGTTCGGTGCGCTGGTACAATACCCCAACGATAAAGGCTCGGTAGAAGATTACCGTGCTTTCATAGAAAAAGTGCATGCAGCCGGCGCTTACGTGGCCATGACCACCGACCTGCTGGCGCTTACCCTGCTCACCCCTCCCGGTGAACTGGGTGCCGATGTGGCCTGTGGTTCCGCGCAACGCTTTGGCGTTCCCCTGGGCTATGGCGGTCCGCACGCGGCTTTCTTCGCATCTAAAGATGAGTTCAAACGCAGCATCCCCGGCAGGATCATCGGGGTAAGTATTGATGCACAGGGCAACCGGGCGCTCCGTATGGCGCTTCAAACCCGTGAGCAACATATTAAAAGAGAAAAAGCCACTTCCAACATCTGTACCGCCCAGGCGCTGCTGGCCAATATGGCCGCCATGTACGCCGTGTTCCACGGACCGGAAGGACTGAAAAATATCGCGAAAAGAGTGGCGCTGCTTACGCAGGCGCTGGGTGAGCAACTGGCCGCGAGCGGGCTGGAACTTGCAAGCAACAGCTACTTCGATACCATCGTGGTGACCAATGCGGACGCAGCCGCCATCCGCACAAAAGCTGAAAGCAACGGCATCAACTTCCGCTACTACAACAACGGTTCCATCGGAATTGCATTGGATGAAACCACTACTATTTCCGATGTACTGGATATCCTAAGTATTTTCGGCAAGGAGGAAGAAGCCGCTTCTTTCTCTATCAACCACGATACGGCGCTTACCCATATTCCAACAGCGCTTACACGTACTTCTGAATTCCTCACGCACCCCGTGTTCAACTCCCACAGGAGCGAAACACAAATGATGCGTTATCTGAAGCAACTGGAAAACAAAGACCTGTCGCTGAATACCAGCATGATTTCCCTGGGTTCCTGCACCATGAAGCTGAATGCCGCTACGGAAATGATCCCATTAAGCTGGAGCCATTTCTCTAAAATACATCCCTTCGTTCCAAAGAACCAGGCCCAGGGTTACCAACAGATCGTGGATGAACTGAGCGCCTACCTCTGCGAGATCACCGCATTCGACGCGTGCAGCCTGCAACCCAACAGTGGCGCACAGGGAGAATACGCCGGTTTGCTCACCATCCGCGATTTCCACGCGGCCAACGGTGAGGCACACCGCAATGTAATGCTGATCCCTATTTCTGCGCACGGTACCAACCCTGCATCCGCTGTAATGGCCGGCATGAAAGTGGTTGTGGTGAAGGCTTTGGAAAATGGTTACATTGATGTGGAAGACCTGAAAGCGAAAGCCGCACAGTATGCTTCGCAACTCGCAGGTATCATGATCACCTACCCCAGCACTTACGGCGTATATGAAGAAACCGTAAAAGAAATTACCGACATCATCCACCAATACGGCGGACA
>CAMLPA010000578.1 GCA_946481605.1 uncultured Flavihumibacter sp.
GTGTTCTTTGTAGTGATCGGATTAGGTATCGCTTCTTTCTTCCACGGTTTCGACTATGGGGTTGAATTCGCCGGAGGACGCAGCTACACCGTACGTTTCCCGCAAGCAGTTAAAGTAGAACAAGTTCGGGACGCGCTGGAAAAAACACTGACCGAAGCGCCTATTCTGAAAACAGTAGGCGGCGCCAATCAGTTGGAAATCACAACGGCATACATGATCTCTGAAACCGGTGCATCCGTTGATTCAGAGGTTCAGACCAAAGTTTATGAAGGCCTGAAATCCTTCCTTCCGGAAGGAACCACCTATGACCAATTCTCAACGGTGTACAAACAAGGCAGCAAAACAGTATTGCCCACGATTTCCGATGACCTTAAAGCTGGTGCAAAATGGGCCACCTTCTGGTCGCTCGTACTCATCAGTATTTACATTATTCTTCGTTTCCGTGACTGGAGATTCGCCGCCGGTACCATTGTAGCTTTGTTGCACGACGTACTGGTTGTGGTAATCATCTTCTCATTCCTGAAAGATGTAGTGCCTTTCCCGCTGGAAGTAGACCAACACTTTATTGCAGCCATCCTTACGGTGATCGGCTTCTCGATGAACGATACCGTGGTGGTATTCGACAGGATCCGGGAGAACAGCGGCCTGATGAAAGGAGCTTCTTACAGCGCCATCATCAACCGTTCCATCAACGAAACATTGAGTCGTACCATCATTACTTCACTCACCGTGTTCCTTACCCTTCTCATCCTGTTCCTGGTAGGTGGGGAAGTAACCAAAGGTTTCGCTTTTGCGATGCTGATTGGTGTGTTCACCGGTGTGTACTCCTCCGTATTCGTTGCAGCGCCCGTTCTGCTTGACCTCGGTAAGAGCAAAAAGCTGGATGCAGCGGCGAATGCTCCAACTGAAAATGAAGTAGCCAAAGCTTAATTCAAGTTGTTTTCAATAATGAAAAAGTCCCGCGAAATGCGGGACTTTTTTTATGCCTTAAAAAGAAATGGCCCCTTTCAGCGCCGTTTAATTTTTGTGAATTGAAGTTGAATATTGATGAGGTATGGGCAAAAAAAATGCGCTGCTTAGACAAGCAGCGCCAAGTTAACCCTTGCTAAACCTTACTAGCTAGTTTATAATGACTTTGATTTGTTAATGTTTTGTGATATTGCTCAGTAAAGATAGAAAACATATTAAATATTTAGAAAAAAATATTAGTGCTTAACGGGGCGTTAACCAAATCATTTTCAGGGAGAAGCAGCGGTTAACATCTGATTAACCAGGATCAAGTACGATTATCCAACTGAGGTTCGGAAATTTACCGGATTATCAATTTCTCTTCTCATGCGGGCATCCTCCCTAAGGTCCATTTTACTGGTAACCGGCTCCCTGGTTCTGGTGGCGCTGGTATGTCAGGTATTCTGGCTGGGAAAACTATATTCATTCATCAGTAATGCGGAAGAAGTTCCTGAAGGTTATTCCGGAAACCAGATCAGTTTTTCTATATGGAGCACCGCTTTAATCTTTCTTGCGCTCGTAGCCGTAGCCGCCTGTTTTTATTGTTTCTCCCGCAGAAGATCGATGGATGTTTTGCAGAAAGATTTTGTGAACAACATCACCCATGAATTCAAAACACCGTTGGCCGTAATGAAAATTGCCAGCGATGTGCTTACAGATGACCATATCCTTCAACAACCGGAGAAACTAAAAAAATACGGTTCAATCATCCAGCAACAAACGGATCACTTACAGGGGCAGGTAGATAAATTATTGAAAATTTCGCTTACGGATCAACGGTTGATGGCGCCGGAAAAAAAACAGGTATTGGTTCAGTCCATATTTGAGCACGCGGTATCCCTGCTGGAACCACTCATTCACAAAAAAAACGCAAACATCAGGTTTGATATCGACCCGTCCTGCACCACAGTTGAAGCGGATGAACAGCAGTTGCAGATGGTGGTGATTGATTTACTGGAGAATGCCTTGAAATATTCCACCCATCCGGCAGTGGTATTGTCCACTTTCAGGAAGAAAAATATGTGTGCCATCAGTTGCCGGGATAATGGCCCGGGACTTGACAAAGCTCACCAGGAACGGGTGTTCCAGAAGTTCTACAGGGTGCCCACTGGTAATATCCATAACGTAAAAGGCTTCGGTCTGGGCCTCTATTTTGTAAAGAAAATAGTAGACCGGCACAAAGGAAAAATTGAACTTCGTTCCGAAGATGGTAAAGGCAGTGAATTTATTGTGTATCTTCCACAATAAATTCAAGACCTATGCCTTTGAGCGGCGAAAAAAAGATCAAAGTCCTGCTTGCCGAAGATGATACTGCCCTCGGTTTTGTGATCAAAGACAACCTGGAAGAAAGAGGGTATGAAGTGGCCTTGTGCACCGATGGACAAACAGCTATAGAAAGTTTTGACAAGAGCCTGCATGATATCGTGTTGCTGGATATCATGATGCCTGCCCGTGACGGGTTCAGTGTGGCGTCGAGAATCCGCCAGCAGTCGGACGTCATTCCCATCCTCTTTTTAACCTCCAGATCAATGGAAGAGGACCGCATCAAAGGTTTCGAGACCGGCGCGGATGATTATATTACCAAGCCTTTCAGCATGAAGGAACTGCTGCTGCGCATGGAAGTATTTCTGCGCCGCAGCAAAAAAATCCAGAGTTCCAATGTGGTCGAATACCAGATTGGCTCCCTCCTTTTCAAGTTCAACGAACTCAAGATATACAACGGCGAACAGTCTAGTTCCCTAACGCAAAAAGAAGCAGAATTACTCCGCTTCTTTTGTGAAAATAAAAATGTGATCCTTAAAAGGGAAGAAGTATTGCTGAACGTTTGGGGAAAAGACGATTATTTCCTGGGGAGGAGCATGGATGTATTCGTGACCAAACTCCGGAAACACATCAAACCCGATAACACCCTTCAACTGGAGACCATTCACGGAATAGGCTATCGCTTCAACGTGGGTTCCT
>CAMLPA010000579.1 GCA_946481605.1 uncultured Flavihumibacter sp.
GGGTCAAAATCTTTACACATGGACTGAATGGACAGGATTTGACCCGGAAGACAGCAATAATATTTCGCTGTTTGAATATCCTGCGGCACGCACATTTACTGTAGGGTTGAACATTAGTTTATAATCTAGAAACCGCACTTTGTATGAAAAATAATCTTAAAAAACTTATATATATAGGCGCTGCTACGATCGTATTTTCTTCCTGTGGGAAGAAACTGGATGTACTGCCTCCTGATCTGGTCTTGGAAGAAAATGCCCTTAAGGATTGGGCAAGTATAGAAAGGGGATTAACGGGGGTTTACGGCCACTTTAATGGTAGCAGATATGACAATGAAATATATGCCAACGCGCTTTATTCTGACGAAGCCATGCTTCCTACGGAGAACAACACAGGTAGAGGAGTAATCGCTTATCGCTGGCAAAGTGACCCGGGAATAGGAGAGATAACCAACGCCTGGAATGCCTATTATTTTTCTATTGACAGAGTAAATAGAGTGTTGGCGGCAACCAATACTCTTGCAACATCAAGTTCTTCAGAAGAAGCAATTAAGAAGAGAGCCTCAGGTGAATTGCTTGCGCTTAGAGCCTTTGCCCACCTGCAGTTGCTTATAAACTTTGCGGAAGGGTTTGATGCAGGTTCACAGGGCATTCCTTACATGACGGAGCCAATTATCTCCAAGCCTTCACGGCTTACAGTAGGAGAGGTGTTCACTAAAATCCGTGAAGATATTGCATCAGCTGAACAATTGCTGGCGACGGGGGCAGGAACAAATGTAAATAGGATTACTTTACCTGCTGTTTATGCAATCAAGGCAAGAACAGCCCTATATGCAAAGGATTGGGCTACGGCTATCAGTGCTTCTACGCAGGCAATCAATGCAGTAGGTTTGGCAACCATGACTCAGTACCCAAATATCTGGTTGAATACTTCTAATGCTGAAGTTATCTTTAAATTTAAAAGAAGTACCGGGGAGGCCCGTTTAGGGGATACGTTCTTCGATCGGACACAACAAAAGATTATTTACGCGCCTTCGAAGGAACTAGCTGACCTGTTTACAACTGAAGATGTGCGCCTTGCTTCAACTATTCGTGATTTGGGAAGCGGAAGACTGGCTGTTGGAAAATACAGAGGTGGAGATGCAAGCCAGCCAAACCTTGCTGATGTAATGGTTTTCCGCACTGCTGAAATGTACCTTATCCGCGCTGAAGCATATGCGGAATCTTCAACTCCTAACTTAACAGCTGCAGCGGCTGACTTGAACACACTGCGTGCAGCAAGAATCACTGGATATACGAATCAGACTTTTGTTTCTAAAGAAGCACTTGTTAATGCCATAATGACTGAACGCTTTAAAGAGTTAGCGTTTGAAGCACACCGTATGGCTGATCTTAGAAGGAGATTGTTGCCTGTTACAAGGCTCCCTGAAGATGCTATTAATGCATTAGGGGCGGTTACGTTGAATCCAACCGACAGGCAATATTACTTTCCCATCCCTGCTTCAGAAATCCTGGCAAACGAAAACATGGATCAGAATTCCGGGTACATTCAATAAATATGAGAAGACACTGATTAGATCAGTAATTAAAACTATTTAGTATGAAATCTTTGAAAACTTCCTTTTTATTCTCTGCACTGGGGGCACTCTTATTGTTCTCCGCAGGGTGTAAAAAACAAGAGATAACCATCCCCAATTCCGGCGCACGTTTCGTTGCCAGTGGAAATTCCGGGGTGCTACAGGTATTGAACAACGAATCGTCTTTCACATTGCCCGTTGGCTCCACAACTGTTTCTCCAAATAGCAGAACCGTCGATGTGGAAGTTACCTCTCCTTCAGGAGCCGTGCTGGGAACACATTACACGCTTTCCCTAGCAGGTAAAACCCTCACAATAGAAGGTGGTTCTGCCATCTCTAACATTGTAGTGAAAGGGGTTGTGAATCAGTATACATCAGGCAGGAAGGATACGTTGATCTTCAGGATTACTGACGCTGGCGATGTAAAGTCCACACCATTCGATTCCCTGTTCACGCTGGTATTAAGAGGTCCCTGCTTCGAAGGTGATGTAGACCTGAATGCCATGTTAGGAGACTATAGGGCAACCGAGACATTCGGTTCAGGAGCTCCTTACGGCCCTTATCCAACCAGCATTTCAAGTGTTACCGAAACAAGTCCAACAACAGGAACTATAGTTGTGGAGAACATCTGGAACAATGGTTGGTCAGCTTTAACATTCAATCTTAACTGGACAGATCCTGCTAACAGAACTGCTATTGTTGTTGCAAATACCGCAATTGGTGGCAGTAACTCAGGCGACCTCAATAGCGCTTATGATGGTATAACAATACAAGCCCGTCCATTCGCGGGACAACCCGGAACATTCTCGGCCTGCAACGAAACGTTTACGTTGAAGATGCAGTTGGGGGTTACAGGAGTGGGATTCTTTGGTAACCTTTACACGGTTAATATGACCAGGTAAAAGAAAAGAAAAGTATATTAAAAAAGCCCGGAATCATCATTCCGGGCTTTTTTAATAAGATGCTCTTCCCATCTACACCGCTACATTATGGTGCATTTTTCTGAACTGCTCCGGCGTTATCATCGCATACTTCTTAAAAAACCGGCAGAAATAAGAATTATCGTCAAAGTTCAGTTCACTCGCAATCTCACTTACCGTATTGTCCGAATGCAACAACAGTCTCTTCGCCTCCAGCATAATCCGCTCACGGATATGCTCACCTGCTGATTTACCCGTTACTTTCGTACAAACCGCATTCAGGTAGTTGGGCGTAATGCACAGCCGAGCCGCGTAATCCTTCACACCTTTCATCACCTTAAACTTCTCGTTGATCAGGTGTTCAAACTTCTGCACAATCATCTGGCTGTGTTTGTCGGCCACCTGTTCGTTCAAAGGAACGTAACCGCGGTTGATCTCCACCAGCAGGATGTTGAGGTATGATTTTA
>CAMLPA010000580.1 GCA_946481605.1 uncultured Flavihumibacter sp.
CCGAATGGGTAACCATGGACATGGAGGAGAAAAGAACTTCCAAAGTGGAGAGCCGCCGGGAAAGCCCGATCGGACTGGGCTTCCGTGTTCCGCTGGTGATTGCTTCGCCCTGGACGCGCGGCGGTTGGGTGAACTCACAGGTATTCGACCACACGTCTTCCCTGCAGTTCCTGGAAACCTGGCTCTCGGGCAAAGGAAAAAATGTAAAGGAAGCAAACATCACGGAGTGGCGACGCACGGTTTGCGGAGACCTGACTTCAGTTTTCCGTCCCGCGGTTAAAGAAACCGGCAGCAATCCCGCTTTCCTCGAAAGGGATAAAGTGGTGGAAGACATCCACCGCGCCAGTTTTAAGGACCTGCCGGGTAATTATAAGAAACTGGATGCTACCCAACTGAGCAATACAGCCAACCAGGCAAACGCCGTTCCCCAACAGGAACCCGGTACACGACCCGCCTGCGCCCTTCCCTCCGAATGGTACGCCGATGCGGCCGTGCAAAACGGAACATTGGAAATGAAGCTGGGCGCTGCGAACAAAATATTTGGCAAAAGCGCCGCAGGCGCGGCTTTCCAGGTGTATGCGCCTGTTAAGTTTAAGCGGGAAAACGAAGAAGCGCAGATGCACAACTGGAACTTCGCCGTAAAACCAGGAGATGAAATAGGCTATTCCTGGCCGTTAGCTCAGTTTGAACAGGGGCGATATCATTTACTGTTGCATGGCGCGAATGGCTTCTTCCGCGAATACAAAGGCGGTGGCAACGATGCGCTGACGGTAAAACTGCTGTACACAAAAGGACAGGAGTATGCCAGGCTTGTGCTTACCAACAAAGGAACAGCTACCACCATATTCGAAGTAAGTGATCCTTCTTATGGTACCGGAACGCAAAAGCTGTCCGTTAAAGCCGGCGCTTCCGTTGAATACAAAATACCCTTGCTGAAAACGGGCCACTGGTACGATGTGGTGATCCGTAAATCCAACGCCGCGAATTTTTTATGGCGTTTTGCGGGCAAGATAGAAACCGGGAAAAGCACAATTACCGATCCTTTGATGGGGAAGGCGCTTTCGTAGCGTCGGGTTCCATCAGGTCTGGACGGCGTTGGGTGGTGCGGCGGATGGCTTCTTCATGGCGCCATTCATCCACTTTGCGGTGGTTGCCTTCCAGCAATACATCGGGTACTTTCCAGCCCCTGAACTCCGCAGGGCGCGTGTAAACGGGTGGTGCAAGCAGGTTGTCCTGGAACGAATCCGTTAATGCGGAAGTCTCATCACTCAATACGCCGGGGATGATCCTGCCTATGGCGTCTACCACAACGGCTGCGGCGAGTTCACCGCCACTCAGTACGTAATCGCCGATGGATATTTCCATGGTCACGAAATGTTCGCGCACACGTTCGTCGATTCCTTTATAATGTCCGCAGATGATGAGCAGGTTTTCTTTGAGCGAAAGTTTGTTGGCGGTTTTCTGGTTGAAAGTGGCGCCGTCGGGCGTCATGTAGATGATTTCGTCGTAGGGCGTTTGTGCCTGCAGGGTTTCAATGGCGTTTACCAGGGGTTCAATCATCAGCACCATACCTGCGCCACCGCCGAAGGGATAATCGTCTACCTGGGCGCGTGGCAGCGGCGTATAATCCCTCAGGTTGATGAGGTTCACTTCCAGCAGACCTTTATCCCGCGCACGTTTCATAATGGAGTGGGCGAAGGGGCCTTCCAGCAGGTCGGGCACTACGGTGAGGATATCTATTTTCATCAGTATCTTATCATTTTGCTTTGGTGGGATGAATGCCCATCCGGTGCCGGTTTACGGCTTTGAACCCGGCGAAGATACGATCAATCTTCATCGTCCATAAAACCTTCGAGGTCGCGGCGTTGCTTTTTGGTGGGGCGGCCAATTTTGCTGAGGCGTTTCCCGGTATGGAAAGTATCGGCCTGGAACTGAATGCCGTCAATCTCTTCAGGCGGCGTAATATCTGTGTAGTACTTGATGGCTTCGCTGTAAGCCTGTCTTGTATGGAGTAATCCGGTTACTTTGATCACCCATTTCCGTGCTTCGGCGCGTACTTCATATTCTTCGCCCACATTCACTGTTTTGGCGGCTTTTGCAGCGGAGCCCATAAACCTCACCTTGCCCTTTTCACAGGCTTCGGAGGCCAGGGAACGTGTTTTGAACAGTCGGATCGACCAGAGGTATTTATCGAGACGGAGTTTTTCTTTTGTGGTCATACTAAAAAGTTCATTCACCATTAAACATGCTTTCTAGAGAAAGCCCTGTGTTTCAGGGGTTCAAATTTAAAAAATCCTGGCCAGGGCGGCCTGATAAATTGTTGTTCCCGGAACAAGTTCGGTGGCTACGGGAACATTTTCGGAAAATTGATATAGTTTGCGGGCTTAGCGCAATTCAAATTCACCTGTTGTTGACCGATCAGAAATATTACGATGAAGCGGCTTTGCTCCTGCGGATGGCGGAAAACGATCAGGCTGCACTGGGGGCCATTATGGACCATTATACCCCGGTTATCTATCCCTATCTCCTGTATTGGGTGAAAAACGCGGAACTGGTGCAGGAAATTTCCCAGGATGTATTTATAAGTGTGTGGCGCAACCGGCACAGGTTGCGTGAGGTCAGTAACTTCTCCGGCTACGTTTATACCATTGCCCGCAACAAAGCCATTTCGGCCATCAATGCTGATCTTTCCCGTATGCGGAATGAAGTGAAGGAGCAGGCGCCTGAAATAACGGCCACTTCAGCACTGCAAGTGGAGTTGAAAGAGCTTTCCAGCGTTATCGATGCCGCCGTGGCCACACTTCCACCGAAAAGAAAAGAAGTATTCCGGCTGAGCCGGGAAGAGGAACTTACTTATGAAGAGATTGCGGAAAGGCTGAACATTTCCAGGAATACTGTGAAAGGGCACATGGTGGCGGCATTGGTGTACCTCCGGGATTACCTGAA
>CAMLPA010000581.1 GCA_946481605.1 uncultured Flavihumibacter sp.
GCCTTCAAAAATGCCATCCATCTTTCGTTGTCCATCTGCAAGGGAGATGAATTTTTGCAGAAATTCGGCACTACAGTGCTGGATATCATCGATGTACAACATCACGTTGTCTGCCATTTCAAATGAGAGGTTGATCTTCTTCAGTTCTTCCCTTGCGCCTGAAGTAGTGGCTTCCAGGGGATCAATCGAAGTAATCTGGTGACCGATCGTAGGGCCATTGATCTTTACAAAATGTAATCCCATCGTTTTGGCCAGGTACTCCATCAGTGTTGTTTTACCGTAACCGGGTGGCGATACCAGCAACAGCATGCCCATTCTTGCTGTGCGTTTATCATCTCCTGCCGCGCCGATCTGTTTGGCCAGATTAGCGCCGATCAGCGGAAAATATACTTCGTTAATCAATCGGTTCCGCACAAACGAACTCAACACTTTCGGCTCAAACTCCGCGATCTTCAATTGTTGTTTGTAAGCCTTTACCAATTGTTCTTTCTCCCGGTTGAAAGCCGTAAAAGCAGGAACCACCGTTTCCGAATATGTTTGCATCTTCTGCAGGAAACTGTGGTAATGCAACCTGTATTTCCCTCCTTCCGCAACAACAGCATGTGTTCCCTTTATTCCTTCCAGCCATAAATGGTCCGTTGCAGTCCGTTCTTTGTAAGGATGATCTCTGAACAGCAACAGGCAAACGGCTTCTTCCATATACAAGGGGTCTATCTCCACTGTATTTAAGGAAAGAAACGCCTGCAACCAACTGTGAATGATCTGGAACCGTTCTTCGACAGAGAATGTGTTATTCGTGGCTTCCTGCTCAAAAACTTCAGTGCGCTTCAGCGAGAGAAGATGATCTCTGAAGGCCTTTTTCAATCGAATAGCCTGTTCACTACAAGTGAAGTGATTGGAACCTGAAAATTCTTTATACAGATAATGCGCAACAGCAGAAGGATTTACCGCTTGGGTGGCACCAACCAGTTTATTATAATGCGCGACAATTTCTTTTTCCACGAATGCGGCACGTTTTCCGCCGGGAAAACTTTGTTCTATGGCATGTGCCGCGGCAATCAGGTGTAATAACCTGTTTTGTGTACTATCCTCCAGGGAGAACCAGAACAATTGCGCGGCCACGCGAACTGCGGGTGCAAATTCCAGTATCCCCAATTCCTCGCGGAGTTTCTTCAGTCCGTTAAAAATAAGCAGAGCATCCGTATTGTGCACACCCTTCATATAGGATGCCGCGTAATCGCGTTCTGTGCGGTCATTGATGAAAGCTTCCGCATCCCATGATGCCGGGTGTTGCCAACTTTCAGTGAAGGTCTGGTAGGCAAGGTATTCAGAGCGGTACACTTCAGCATTCTCTGAAACCAGTTCCTGCTCCCAGATGGAACGATAGGTGTACAAGGTTTCCGCCGTTACTTCCTTGTAAAAACCCGTACCGGTGAGGTGGTAGAAAAGCCTTTCATTCCTCCTGACAATGGTGAGATCAAGGACCTGCTTGTTGACCACGAACTTATATGGCCCGAGTGCAATCACGTTCTGGCCGTTGGCAAACAGGTCGGTTTTGTCTTTCAGGTTACGGAGCGCTGTTTCCTGCGCCACTTTCAGCAGGTTGTCCAGGTTTTCTGCTTTGGCCACATCACCGAGCGTTCTCAATTCCTCAGACAGGCCACGTATCTTATCGATCATCAGGTCCGTGGAAAAGAACGCGTAAATACTTTCCTTGTCGGTAAAGGACTGCGCTTTGTTCTCAATGTTTTTCAGCACCCTCACACCAATCTGTTCCAGCGCTGCGCTGCGCTTGTTGAGCTGCGCCACCAGCAACTCTTTTTTGCCGTTGAACGCTTTGATTACCTCATCCCTTTTATCGGCGATCTTTCCGACAAACTCCTCGAAATCCGCGAACTTACTTTCCAGTTCCTCCACCTGTATACTGATCTTCGTAAAATATTCCTCACATTTTTCGGGAGAAGTGGAGAGGTCCAGGAAATTGACGATGCTCTGGTCCAGCAACGTAAGCTGCGCATAAAATTCGCTCGTGGACTCCTTCGTGCGCAACGTGGTGGTGGTGCGCACCAGTTCGGCCTTTACTTCATTCAGCGAAGCGAAGATGATAGATATCTTTTCGATAATCTTAGTAGCCTGTGTGGTATCTTCTATTTTTAAACTGTTCAGGATATCGATCAGCATCTCCAATCCTGCAGCAATTCCTTTCACGGCTTCTTCCACAGGAACCGCATCAATCACTTTGGTAACGGCTGAAGCTGCCTTTTTCTGTTCAGCTACCCGTTTTTGATACGGCGCAAGCGCCTCTTCCTTCAGCAGAAAATGAATCGTATCCTCCGACAGGCGGGCATTGTATTGTTGCAGTAATGTTTTCAGTTCTTCCACCGCAGGCACATCCATGTACCTGACGTTGAGCAGGTCAATCACGGCACCCTGCATGTTCCGTGTGGCCGCCAGCAGGTCTACCAATTGATCCAGTGAACTGATGGAAGCGTTCTTCACATCCACCACCAGTTGATCCACTCTTTTGCGCACGGCATCCAGTGTATCTTTTGCGTGTTTGCGCTGTGCCTGTACCTTGGCAAATTCATCAATCGCAGTATCCGCGATATCCCTGATCTGCGTTAGAGGGACAGCCAGGTTGAAAGTAGCATCATCCCTGATCCAGAAGTAGGCATCCAGGATATCGTTCGCCCGCTTATAAATATCTTCGTAGAGCGCTTCATAACTGTCTTCCTTCTGCAACAAATGGATCACTTCCTGGCTTTCGCTCATCGCGCTCACAATGTCTTTATTGCCAATCTTATACAACACGTTTCCACTCATGGCAGTATTCTCCTCCAAAACCAATGTATAGGGCGTTTGCCATATCTGGACCTGGTGGTGCCTTACCGCTTCCGGTTCCGAACGGAAATACACCAGCACCCCATCATCAAATACCGT
>CAMLPA010000582.1 GCA_946481605.1 uncultured Flavihumibacter sp.
CAACACCTTTCCCGCTGGTCAACGGAAAAAGGACTGCAACGATATACTATGACCCAAAGGGCTCCTCGCTTGATTCCATCACTGCACATCTTTTTGCCGCAGATGTAGCGCTGGTCACAGGGAAGCGCCCAACGGTCATCACCAATATCCACCAGGCCGAAGGCCCGCTTGTGCTCATCGGCAATATCAATTCGCCGGTCATCCGCGCACTGGTTGATACAACATCCACCTTCTACCGTGAACTGAACGGAAAATGGGAATGTTATGGGTACACCCTGTTACGCAATCCCTTTCCAAAGGTTCGCGAAGCCCTTGTTATAGCCGGCAGTGACCCGCGGGGAACTGCCTTTGGCGTTTTTTCGCTTTCAGAACGCTGCGGCGTTTCTCCCTGGTACTGGTGGGCCGATGTACATCCTGAAAAGAAGAATACCCTTTCCCCCAATATTAAACCTTTCGTTTCCACCACACCTTCCGTACAATACCGCGGCATCTTCATCAACGATGAAGACTGGGGCCTGCAACCCTGGGCCGCAAAAACCTATGAGCCTGAGACAGGCGATATTGGTCCGAAAACTTACGCCAAAGTATTCGAACTGTTGCTCCGGCTCAAAGCCAACATGATCTGGCCTGCCATGCACCCCAGCACCAGGTCCTTCTTTCATTACCCAGGCAACCGGCAAACTGCGGAAGCTTACCATATTGTGGTAGGGTCTTCCCACGCAGAACCCATGCTCCGCAACAATGTGGACGAATGGGACAGCAAAACGATGGGCGCCTTCAACTACCTCACCAACAGCAAAACCGTACTGGATTACTGGGCGAAAAGAGTGCAGGAAACCAGCACCCAGGATGCCATCTTCACCCTCGGCATGCGCGGCGTACACGATAGCGGCATGGAAGGCATCAAAAATCCCAAAGACGCCGTGCCAGTGCTTACGGAAATTATCCGCCGGCAAAGGGCAATGCTTTTCGGCAGCAGGAAAGAACCCCTCCCCCGTATCCCACAAACTTTTACCATTTACAAAGAGGTCCTCGACATCTATTATAATGGCCTCATACTCCCCGAAGACGTTACCATCACCTGGCCAGATGATAATTACGGTTATATCCAGCGACTCAACGACAGCTC
Source organism: uncultured Flavihumibacter sp. (assembly GCA_946481605.1). The sequence continues at coordinate 1,130 of CAMLPA010000582.1, forward strand.
CGAAAGGAAACGCCCGGGCGGATCAGGCGTTTACTACCATGCTTCCTACTGGGGAAGGCCACACGACTACCTCTGGCTCAGTTCCACTCACCCGGCACTCATAAGAGCAGAAATGATGAAGGCATTCGAAAATGGCAGCAACAGAATATGGGTGCTGAACGTAGGCGATATCAAGCCGCTGGAATACAATATTAGCCTGTTTATGGACATGGCATACAGCGCCGGTGATTTTACGCATCCCTCCTCCGTGAAAACACATTGGCAGGAATGGTCAAAAAACATTTTCGGCGCACAAAACGCCGGAATGATGAAAGACATCTTCTATGCATATTACCAGCTTGCCTTTGAAAGAAGACCAGAATTCATGGGATGGAGCCAGACGGAACCCACCACCCAGGTAAACCCAACTGCCTATAATCATTTCTACTTCGGGGATCAGGCTGCAAAACGTGTTCAGCGGTACGAACAACTCGAAAAGCAACTGCAGGAGGTTCGCTCAAAAATTCCGGCACATCGGAAAGAAGCTTTTTATCAACTGGCTGAATACCCTGTTGTTTGTGCAGCAAACATCAACAGGAAATTTATTTACCGCGACAAAGCACTATTGTACCAGGCGCAACACCGCACCAGCGCCGGTTATTATGCCGCCCTATCTGAGCGGGCGCACGCATCCATTGAAAAAGAGACCATTTATTTCAATCAGAAGTTATCCAATGGAAAATGGAACAGCATCATGCACCATCAGCCCCGTAATCTTCCTGTATTCCATGCCCCTTCAATTCCAACAGCCACAACATCCGGAGCAATATCCTGGAACATTACCCTGGAAGGAACCCCCGATGCGCTGCAACTTCCCCTGTTCAGTTCATGGGGAAATGAAAAGTATTTTTTGGATGTCTTTCTTTGCGGCAAACAAGAGGTAGCCTGGGAAATATCCAGGGAGGCTCCGTGGATCACTCTATCGGAAGAAAGCGGCATACTCAGACCAGAAGGCGCAGCCAGCGAAAAAAGAATATGGATCGCAATAGACTGGAGAAAAGCGCCGAAGACCGGAACCATTCGTTCACACATTACCGTTAAAAGCGCTGACACCAGTTTTCGGGTGCTGGTTTCAGGTGTCCGAGACAACGTGCCCAAATCAATATTCAAAGAATCCGCGGGGTATATTTCCATCCCCGCTTACGATTTCTCTTCTACACAATCCACGCCCGCACAACAATGGCGTGTTACGGAAGGACCCGGTCATTCCGGCAATACATTGCTCGCTTCAGGCGATCTATATACGGCACAGGAATTTTCCCCTGAAAAAAGCGCCTGGGTACAGTACGATTTCTACACCCATACCGAAACGCCGGGAACACTTTTCATGCATACCATCCCCACACATCCACTCACCAAAACAACGGGGATGCGATACGCTGTTTCCGTAGACGGTGCGGTGCCGGTAGTACTAAACTTTAAAACAGTGGGCAGAAGCGAGGAATGGAAACAAAACGTACTCCGAAACAGCGCGGTGAAAAAACTGGTGCTGCCCCCGTTAAAAAAGGGACAGCATTCCGTTAAAATCTATATGATCGATGCAGGTGTTTTCCTGGATCGACTTGAGTTTATTTTCAAGGATGGCCTTAAAGGGTATGGCGTTTTGCCCTTCTCGCCTAAATAACGGGATCAGGCGCTAACCTGGCAACCAGTTCCAGGCACGCACGGCCGTTGTGGTATGGACATTTCCAGAAGCCTGCTTTGTCTTCGTTCCGGAGCACCTTGTTTTGCGCATCAATTCCCCAGAACCATTCTCCTTTATCCTTATCCA
>CAMLPA010000583.1 GCA_946481605.1 uncultured Flavihumibacter sp.
AGCAGCAACACGATCGTTACCATTCTTCTGCCCGCGATCTTTCCCAACAATTTCATGTAGCCATTGGCGGTAGCATCGTAACCTTTGTTGAAGGAAGAAAAGAAACGTTGCAACAGGTTCTTTTTTCCCGTGCTGTGGTTGTGTTTCAGCATCAGCGCACACAAGGCGGGGGTTAAGGTAAGCGCGTTGATGCCCGAGATAACGATGGCAATAGCGAGGGTGAGGGAGAATTGCCGGTAGAAAACACCTACTGGTCCGGATAAGAAAGCCACCGGTATAAATACTGCTGACATCACCAGTGTAATGGCCACGATGGCGCCACTGATTTCTTTCATGGCGGAAACAGTGGCTTCCATGGCCGGAAGTTTTTCTTCGGTCATCTTTACATGGACCGCTTCCACCACCACAATTGCGTTGTCCACCACAATACCAATCGCCAATACCAGTGCGAACAAAGTAAGCAGGTTGATGGAGAAACCCATCAACTGCATAAAGGCCAGTGTGCCGATGAGGGCTACGGGTACGGCCAATGCAGGGATAAGCGTACTTCTGAAATCCTGGAGGAAAATGAACACGACGATGAATACAAGTATAAACGCTTCTATCAATGTTTTCACCACTTCGTGAATCGATGCGTCGAGGAAACGGGATACATCATAGTTTACGTTAAAATCCATGCCCGGAGGAAAGGAGCGTTCCTTTAACTCAGCCATTCGTTCCTTGATGGCCGCGATCACATCCCGCGCGTTGGAGCCGGGCCTTTGTTTGATCATGATGGAAGCGGAGGGACGGCCATCTGTTTTCGATACCATGCTGTAGGTCATGGAACCAAACTCCACTTCGGCCACATCCTTCAGTTTCAGGAACGAACCATCGTCTCCGGAACGGATCACGATATTCGCATACTGCTCCGGTTCAAAAAATTTACCGGTGTACTTCAGTACATATTGAAAAGATTGCGCATTACGACCGGAACTTTCACCAGTTTTTCCAGGCGCCGCTTCTATGTTTTGCGCACGCAACGCTTCGGTTACTTCATCGGCGGAAACCTTGTAGGCGAGCATGCGCTCGGGGTTCAGCCAAACCCGCATGGCGTATTCCTTCTGGCCCATAATCTCTACGAAACCCACGCCATCAATTCGTTTCAGTTCCTGCAATACGTTGATGTCGGTGAAGTTGTAAATGAACTGTTCATCGGTGGCTGTGTCGGTACTCATCACGTTCAGGTACATGAGCATACTGTTCACTTCCTTTTCAGTGGTTACACCGGCTTTGATTACTTCTTCCGGCAATTCATCCAGCACGGTGGTCACACGGTTTTGCACGTTTACGGCCGCTACATCGGGATCAGTACCTACTTTAAAAAAGACTTGTATCAGGGTAGTGCCGTTGTTGCTGGTTACGGAAGACATATAGGTCATGCCAGGAACGCCGTTGATGGCACGTTCCAGCGGGGTGGCCACAGCTTTGGCGCATACTTCCGCGTTGGCGCCGGTATACTTTGCGGTCACCACAACGGATGGCGGCACAATGTCCGGAAATTGCGTCACCGGCAAGGTGAACAGGGCCAGCGCACCGAGTAATGTGATGACGATGGAGATGACCAGTGAAAGCACCGGCCTCCTGATGAATGTTTCGATCATTTCAACAGCTTTAGGATTGAATTATTTCAGTTTTATGAACGGCTGGACAAAAACATGCCCGCTTCCTCCGCAGAGGAATTTTTTCAGGATGGTTTACATGGAACTTAATGGCGAATGTTAGAGCGCTGCGCTGCTTTCTTTCGGTGTAATAATGGCCCCGTCGCGCAAATCCTGCATGCCTTCGTACACGATGCGGTCGCCTTTTTCAAGACCTTCCTGCACAATGTAATAATCGGCTACACGGGTCTTCGGTTTGAAGTGGCGCATCTTCACTTTGTTCTCTTTGTTCAGTACGAAAACGAAGTTTTTATCCTGGATATCGAAAGTGGATTTCTGCGGCACCATGAGTGCGTCTTCAATTTTGTTGGTGAGCCTTACTTTACCTGAAGCGCCGTGTCGTAATAACTTTCCGGGATTTGGGAAACGTGCGCGGAAAGCAATGGAGCCGGTGGTTTCATCAAACTCTCCTTCAATGGTTTCTATCTTTCCTTTGTGGGTGTAGGTTTCTCCATTGGAGAGGATCAGTTCCACCTGGTCGTTTTCTTTGTCTTCTTTGTTGCGGTAGCGCAGGTATTCGTTCTCCGATACATTGAAATAGGCGTAGATGGCGCGTACATCGGAAACGGTGGTGAGGAGAGCGCCTTCATTTACCAGGCTGCCCGCTTTCAGCGGAATGCGGTTGATGATGCCATCGAAAGGCGCACGGATATTGGTATAGGAGAGTTTCAGGGCGGCGTTGGATTCATTGGAACGGGCCTCGTTCACTTTGGCGTGTGCCGCGGTGAGCCGCGCTTCGGCCAGTTCGAGTTCAGTTTTAGAAATAACTTTTTTGTCTACCAGTAACTTTACTCTTTTCACTTCCAGTTCTGCGCCTTTTTCCTCCGCCATCGCGTTGGATAGCAGGGCTTTGGCGGAAGCAAGATCGGCTTTATACTCCTCATCGTTCAGTTTGAAGAGAATTTGTCCCTTCTTCACTTCACGGCCTTCATCAATTAAAATCTTATCGAGGAAGCCGGATACTTTAGCGCGTATCTCTACATTTTGTACGGCTTCAATATCGGCCACATAACGGGTTTCGAGAATAGTATCTTTCTGAACCACGGTAATCACCGGGAGTTCGGGTTTTGATTGGGTAGTGGGAACTGCTGAATTGGCTGTGCATCCCGCAATGGAGAACGCGCACAGAACCAAACGAAAATTGTATTTCATTTGAAGTGTTTTTTGATAAAAAGGAATAGTGTGTTTATGGCACGCAATTCATGTTTATCAAAA
>CAMLPA010000584.1 GCA_946481605.1 uncultured Flavihumibacter sp.
GCTTTTACCTACCTCCAGAAATGGTACAGCCTTGATACGGCGCTCGTGAACAGCGAAACCAACCGAAGGATAGCCGATCTGCAGGAAAAATACAACGCGCAGAAAAGAGAAAACGACAACCGTAAACTGACCGCCGACCTCTTCGTCAACAAACAGCGGCAACGGTACATCTGGCTGCTCGCCTTCGCTTTCCTGCTTATCGCCGTAGTCGCCGGATTCGCCTTCATCACCAAAAGAAGGGCCAACAAACACCTCGCCCGCAACAATGCGCTCATTCTAGAAAAAAATGAAAAACTCGCCATCCTGAACCAGGAAAAAAACGCGCTCATCAGCATCGTTTCACACGACCTCAGCAGCCCGTTCGTAAACGTAATGATGTGGGGTCAACTTCTTCAGATCAATGCGGAAAATCTGACGGAAGAGCAGCAAACTGCGGTAAAACGCATCCTCAGTTCCGCCGCAAAAGGCGAACAACTGATCCGGAATATCCTTGACGTGGAAAAAGCGGAAACCAATGGCCATCTCCTTCAACTTGAAAAGAACGATGTGGAAAAACTGCTGCTGAAAGTGCTGGAAGAATACAGAGCCAGGGCGGAAAAGAAAAACATTTCGTTACTATTCAACCGGTCGGAGAACGATTTCTATTTACTTACAGACGCGCATCTTGTCACCAGGATCATGGAAAACCTGCTGTCGAACGCGCTCAAATTCAGCAACCCTGATACCTCAGTGAAGGTACACCTTGAAAAAACACCAGATAATCGTGTACGCATTGCCGTGGAAGATGAGGGTGTTGGTATTCCTGCGGAAGAACTGCCTTACCTTTTCACGAAATACAGCCGTATTTCGTCTACGCCTACGGGTGGTGAAAATTCAACCGGCCTCGGACTTTCCATTGTAAAAAGATTGGTGGAAGAACTCAACGGGTCCATCACCTGCACCAGTAAAGAAGGCGCTGGCACTACGTTTACCATTATTCTATAAATTACTGCGGCGATCAGAACGGTGTTTCCTCATCAAGGTCGAGGTCGTTCATCTTACTTCCTTTCTGGATGAAAAGTTTGGCATCGGCGCCGTCTCCGTCCTGAACAGGTTTCCAGGAGCCGCTGCTGGTGAAATCATTGAAACTGTCCTGTTCCATTTCAACGAACTTCTGGATATTAAGGTGGGCGCGTAATTTCACTGTATCGAGCGAACCGTTCCTGTGTTTCGCGATCTTGATGTGTGTTTCTCCGCGGTTGTCCTCCCCCATTTCATTCGCGGTAATATCATAGTATTCGGGGCGGTAGATGAACATTACCATATCGGCATCCTGTTCGATGGCACCGGACTCCCGGAGGTCACTCAACTGTGGTATTTTCTGTCCGTCTTTTCTGGATTCAACGGCCCGGCTCAACTGGGAAAGCGCCAGCACGGGTACGTCGAGTTCTTTGGCGAGTTGCTTCAGTGAGCGCGATATCTGGCTGATCTCCTGTTCACGGTTGGTGTTTTTACCTTCGCCGCTGCTGCTCATCAACTGCAGGTAGTCGATGATGATCATGCCAAGGTTCTCCTTGTTCTTCAAACGGCGGCATTTTGCGCGGAGTTCGAAGATATTGAGCGATGCGGTATCATCGATGAAAATTGGTGCCTGTGCGAGCCGTTGAATGCCTTTCGCATACAACTGCTTCATCTCATGGTCTTCCATTTTACCACGGGAAATTTTTTCGAGCAAAATTTCACTTTCCGCGGAAAGAATACGGGAAACAAGTTGCGCGGCACTCATCTCCAAACTGAACAACGCTACTGCGGTTGGCCGGGTGGGGTGCAATGCGGCGTTACGCGCCAGGTTAAGGGCGAAAGCCGTTTTACCCACGGCGGGACGGGCAGCTAGGATGATCAGGTCCGATTTCTGCCAGCCATAAGTCAGTTTATCCAGGCTCGGGAACCCGGACGGTACACCGGTAATCTCTTCCTGCCTGCTGCGCAGGTCCTCGATCCTTTGCACGGCTTTTACGAGTACTGAGTCTATTTTGTTGAACTCCTTCCGGAGGTGGTTGTTGGTAATGTGAAACAGTTTTCCTTCGGCATCGTCTAAAAGGTCGAACACATCGGTGGAATCTTCGTAAGCATCTGCGATGATCTCACCGCTTACGCGGATCAGTTCCCGCTGAATGAATTTCTGCAGAATAATCCTGGCGTGTGTTTCAATGTTCGCGGCACTCACCACGGCATTGGTCAATCGGGTAACAAAATAAGGGCCGCCTACCATCTCCAGTTCTTCCTTCTTTCTCAATTCTTCCACCACCGTAAGAATATCGATGGGCATACTCTTCGCTGCCAGGGATTGCATGGCTTTGAAAATGCGCTGGTGCGCCTCCACGTAAAAACATTCTGATTTCAATATCTCGATTACCGTATCGAAAGCGGATTTCTCCAACATCACCGCACCCAGAACGGCTTCTTCCAGGTCTTTGGCCTGTGGTGGCACCTTGCCATATACCATGGTGGAAACGTCAACGGAAGGTTTGCGGCGTGTTTTACGGTCTTTATTGAGATTTGTAAGGTCCATGAGTTAAACAGAATCTGTGTGAAAGTTAATTTATCAAATCGTTACGGTTTTGTTACCGGAAGGTTACCTGCATTTTAGCAGGACGGCGAATATAATGGCGATAGTAATCACCAAAAAATAATTCTTGTTTGAAAAGTATTTCACATCCATTTCACAGGTAATCCACATTCGATAACCGGCTTTCAAACAAGAATCGTGCACTTATCCCCAATTTAAAAAAGTTTTCACCCCGAAAAAAAAAGAAATGCACACATCCTGTGCGTAAGTTTTAGAAGGGAATATTTTGGTGAAGTGGGCTTATCTACCGTTGTGCGTTTCAGCGTTTTTTTTGAGCAGGATCAAGGCTGAAACAGTGAA
>CAMLPA010000585.1 GCA_946481605.1 uncultured Flavihumibacter sp.
CACGGAAGCCATGGCCGATGTGCTGGTGAAACAAAAAAGATACGACCGGGCCATTGAAATGTACCGCAAATTAAGTTTGCAGAATCCCGCCAAATCCACTTATTTTGCGTCTCTTATTGAAGATTTAAACAAATTATTGTCATGAACCTGCTTTTTCTGATACTGATTATTATTGCTTCCGTGGCGCTCGCATTCTTTGTACTGGTACAAAACCCCAAAGGTGGCGGACTGGCCGGTAACATCGCCGGTTTCAGCAACCAGTTCATGGGCGTTAAACAAACCACCGACGTATTGGAAAAAGGCACCTGGATTTTCGCCGTTGTGGTAGGACTGCTTTGCATCCTCTCCGCATTGTTCATCAATTCAGGTTCCAAAGGCGGCAGCAATGTACTGGACAAACTGAATACCAACCCGGTAAACACCACTACTCCAGTAACACCTGGTCCTGCCAATACCAACCCGGCCGGAACCACTACCCTTCCCGGCGCCGATTCCATTAAAAAGTAATTATTTCTTTTTGAAATAGAAGAACCCTGTCGCACAGACAGGGTTTTTTGTTTATTTTGTTCCCTCACAAAAAGAAACACACCGGATGAAAAAAGCCTTCGTTGTTACCCTGATTGTTATGCTCACAGGAGCGGCTATAGCGGCTTATTTCTTCAATGCCCGGACCACATCCTTTGAAGGCAAAAAGAAATTCGTGTACATCCCCACCGGAACGAACAGCAAAGAAGCGGTGCTTAGTATTCTGGAGAAAGATTCGGTGCTGCGTCAGCCCTGGCTCTTCAACCTGTTCGCCGACCGGCTCGATTACTGGAAACAGATCAAACCAGGTAAATACGAGGTCCCTTCCGGTATGAATACCTTTCAACTGGTCCGGAAACTGCGTTCGGGCCAACAGACACCGGTAAACCTCGTGATCAATAAAGTGCGCACCGGCAAACAACTTGCGCAGATGGTGGGCAATAAATTCGAATGTGATTCCGCCGCTTTCCTGGAAACCATGTACTCCCGGGAATTTCTTTCAGAACACGGACTGGATTCAGCGACCGCAATCAGCCTGGTGATACCCGATACATATACGTATTACTGGAACAGCGATCCGGCCACCATCTTCTCCAAACTGATTAAAAGGCATAAGGAGTTCTGGAATGAAGAACGAAAGGCGAAAGCCGCAGCGAAAGGATTAACGCCCGCACAGGTATACACCGTGGCTTCCATTGTGGAAGAAGAAACAAATAACCGGGCCGAAAAGGGAAATGTGGCCAGCGTTTACCTCAACCGGATAAAGATCGGTATGCCATTGCAGGCCGATCCCACTGTGAAGTTCGCGTTGCAGGACTTTACACTGAAGCGCATCTACCAGAAACACCTCACCGTTTCTTCTCCCTACAATACTTACCGGGTGAAGGGATTGCCGCCGGGCCCCATCTGCACCCCTTCGTCCATCACCATTGATGAGGTGCTGAACGCACCGGAAACAAAATACATTTACTTCGTGGCCAGCAGTCAGTTCAACGGCACGCACGTATTCGCTGCCGATTACGCCACACACCTTAAATACGCGAAGGAATACCAGAAAGCGCTTGATAGTCTGCTCCTGAAACGCCAGCAAAAAGCAGATACCAGCTTAGGAAAATAAGCATGACCAAACTGGAAAGGATAATATGGAACCTTGCCCCGTTGCGCTTCATCCGGGAGAAAAGCAAGCATATCCATGTGCCCGGATTCCAGGGCCTGCCGTTATATGATGTGGCGCGGTTCTTCTTCAAACAGGTGAAAAAAGTAGGTTTGAATGAACGTGCCGCCGCTATTTCTTTCAACTTTCTCATGGCCATCCCGGCTTCCTGCATCTTCCTTTTCACACTTGTGCCCTACCTTCCGGTATCCAAACAATTCACGGAAGAACTCCTGGTGCTGGCAAGAGACATCACGCCTAACTACAATACCTATACGCTGGTACGGGATTTTATCAATGACTTTCTGAACACACCCCGGAGCGGCCTCCTCTCCTTCGGTTTCCTACTGGCCGTTTTCTACGCCAGCAATGCTATGATCGGCATCATGCGCTCCTTCGACCGGTCGCTGATCCCGGTTAGAAAGCGGAACTTCTTTTCCTACCGCTGGATGGCCATCAAACTGACCGCCCTGTTTATTCTGCTGGTCATAGCTACCATTGTGGTGCTGATTACCCAGGGAAAGATACTGGAGTACATTCTGCAATATTTCAAACAGGACACCTTCGCGGTGCGCTTCCTCATCAAGCTGATCCGCTGGGTCGTAATCATGGCGCTGTTTTTTTACAGCATTGCGTTTATTTACAAATACGGTCCTTCCGTGCACAAGCGCTGGAAACTAATTTCTCCCGGAACCGTACTCGCCACTTTCCTGATCATCGCCACCACTTACCTTTTCTCCTTCTGGGTCAACAACTTCAACAATTTCAATAAGATATACGGTTCCATCGGCACCATTATCATCCTGATGTTGTTCATCTTCATCAATTCACTCATCTTGCTGATCGGGTTCGAATTGAATGTCAGCCTCACCTATCTGCGCCAGCAATCTGAAGAAAGAGTTAAAAATGAAAAGCCCGTTGCGGGATGATCGGTATTTTTTTCAGAAATTTAGGAATCGGTTCACCAAAATACATCAGCTATGAAAAGTCTTCTCCGCATAACAATGCTTGCGCTCGTAGTGATCGCAGCTACCAGTTTCCGTGTAAATCTTGACCCGCTTCCGATCGGAGCTAAGGCCCCGCTCCCGGATTACAGGATGAAAAACCTTCAGCAGAAGCGTGTTTCCATGAACGATTTAATGGGAAAGAAAGGCCTGCTCGTGATGTTCACCTGCAATACCTGCCCTTACGTAATCAAGAACCAGGAGCGCACCAAAGCGATCGCCGC
>CAMLPA010000586.1 GCA_946481605.1 uncultured Flavihumibacter sp.
AACAAGGTGGATGAAACAGGCAATAAGTATACAGTCCCAAACAGCCGAATGCTTCCGTCTTATATGGGCGTTTGGCCAATTGGCAAAGGGGTATATAATACGGAGCAGATATGGAAGAAGGTCCGGAACAAGGGGTTGAAATGCAGTAAAGTGCAAACCTTAATAGATAGAGGTATTGCTAAAATTGTAGCTATAAAGGATGCGCTGAATCATATAAACCTCATGGAGATCAGAGCCGATATTGGTTCGATTTTCCCTGAAAAAGTCGTTTATGAAGGAAGCAAGGTTCGAACCGCAAGGAAGAATAAATTCATTCAGTGTATCAACCTGATTAATGAGGGTTACGCAAAATAAAAACGGGACAAAAGTAGAATTTTCTACTCTGTCCCGTCAAGTGGAGCTGCAGGGATTCGAACCCTGGTCCAAACACATTCTCCAAAAGCTTTCTACATGCTTATTCCGGCATTATTTGTCGGGAAGAAACAGGAACCGGACAAACCAATTTCCTCCTTAGCTGGATGGTCTTAGGCAACCGGCACAGCCTTCGGTTGCAGCAATCTGTGTTTGTTTTTTAGTCGGCGGCGGAGCTTGGTAACAGACCAACCTGCTCAACGCGGCCCTAATGGATGCTTAATCTCTGATTAGGCAGCCATGGCATACTGTGTATTGCCATTTATTGTTTGAATATTCAGATTTACGTGCTAATTATCCAACGCACGACATGCTTACACTCTCAAAGATCTATGCTGTCAAAACCAGTCAGCCCCGGTTTTATTGCAGCAGCAAAGGTAGGAAATTATGTGTTAAAATGCTGTTGATATTAAACTGCTGTCAAAGCGAAGCAGCCCTTGCCAGTGTATTCACCAGTACATCCCAGGTAAAACGCTTTTTTTCTTCGGCTATGCCCCGTAAAAAAACGTCTGCCGGAACGGTGAAAAAACGTTCTATCCCTGCGGCTATCGCTTCAGCATCCGGGGCCGTCACGATACCTGTTTTACCATCGGGTACCAGTTCAGGCAATCCGCCAACATTGGTCACCAGCATGGGTTTGTTGAAATGGTAGGCGAGCGGGGTTACACCGCTTTGGGTGGCATGGCGGTAGGGTTGCACCAGGAAATCAGCCGCGCAGATGTAGTACCGCACTTCATCGTCGGGAATGAACCCGGTGCGGAGGATGAGTTGGTCGCGGATACCCAGTTCATCAATCATCGCCTGGTATTCCTGCTCATCGCCATAAAATTCGCCCGCGATCACCAGTTTGAAAACCTTCCCTTTCTCCTTCAATATTTTCAGGGCATGGAGCAGGAGATCAAGCCCTTTGTATTTGCGGATAAAACCGAAGAATAGCAGCAGAGGCTCCTGTTGCGGAAGACCAATATGGGCGCGGGCTGCTTCCTGTGGAACGGCATCGCCGAAATCATCATAAAGCGGATGTTCTCCTAACAGGGCGGGCTTGTTCGCGGCGAAAAGTTTAAGGTCGTTCAGCACCTGTTTACTCATCGTCACGAATGCGTCGCAGGGTTTTACAAAATATCTTGTAAACAAGGCATCGCCAGCACGTTTTTCGTGCGGGATAATATTATCGGCGAGGCAAACGATCCTGGAGTGCTTGTTTTTTCTGATGCTACGGAGTATGGTACCGAGTGAGGGCCCCATGAATGGCAGCCAGTAACGCACCACTACGAGATCGGGCTTTTCTTTCCTGATCGTATTGCCCGTTTTAAACCAGCTTATAGGATTAATGGAATTGATGACGGAATGAATGACGAATCCTTTTGGAGGAGGCGCATCGGTGAACTGGGTTTTTCCGGGGAAGAGAAAAGAAGGATATTGTAGGGAGAAAGAATAGATTTTCACCTCGTAACCTTCATCCAGAAAGGCTTTCGCAAGCCGGTCATTAAAATGCGCAATACCGCCGCGAAGTGGGTGCGCCGGGCCTATGATGCATACTGTTCGGATGTTTCCGGCCATAACGGGGCTACTTATGCGCTATAATTTAAGCTTCTTTTCCACGAGGTAAGAATTCCGTTCCGGGGAATTGCGTGCGATGAGTTCCGCGAGGAAGCCCGTCACAAATAACTGTGTACCTATTATCATGGATGCGATGGCAAGAAAGAAAGCGGGACGGTTGGTCAGGGAGAAATCCGTTACCACGAATTTGCACACAATCAGGTACAAACTCATCAGGAAACCGATCATCACGAACAGGGTACCGAGCGATCCGAAAAAGTGCATTGGCCGCTTTCCGAACCTGCCCACGAACATAATAGAAGCCAGGTCGAGAAAGCCGTTTATGAACCTTTCCCAGCCGAATTTGGTGGTTCCGTATTTGCGGGCGCGGTGCTCCACTACTTTTTCCCCGATTTTCCGAAAGCCAGCCCATTTGGCGATTACCGGAATGTAGCGGTGCATTTCCCCATACACTTCAATACTTTTGACCACTTTCTTTTTATAAGCTTTGAGGCCACAGTTGAAATCGTTCAGTTTTATGCCGGAAGCCTTTCGGGTAGCGGCATTGAACAGTTTTGTAGGGATGGTTTTGGTGATGGGATCGAACCTTTTCCTTTTCCAGCCGCTCACCAGATCGAAACCATCTTCCAGGATCATGCGCCGGAGTTCGGGGATTTCGTCGGGACTATCCTGCAAATCAGCGTCCATAGTAATTACCACCTGTCCGGAAGCTGCTTTAAAACCTTCATTTAGGGCAGCGGATTTACCGTAGTTTCTTTGGAACCGAATGCCCTTAATAGATGGGTTCTCTCCGGAAAGTTGTTCAATCACCTGCCAGGAATCATCTTTACTGCCATCATCTACAAGAATGATCTCATAGCTATATGTGTTCTCAACACATACACGATCGATCCAGGCGCAGAGTTCCGGCAGCGATTCTTCTTCATTAAACAG
>CAMLPA010000587.1 GCA_946481605.1 uncultured Flavihumibacter sp.
TTGCCCATGCGGATATTTTTTACCCGGGCGAAGTTCCAGTGCCAGGGGAAATAGGGCGCCAGTTTCATTTTGCCTTCCACCGCATCGGGCCGGAAGCCCAACATGCCTTCTATGGCAGGCTGCAGCACCATGGTCTCGCTCCAGCACTGGTGGCTGCATACACCGTTTGGTTTGTACACACTGCCATTCAGGGTTTCTTCCACACTTCCAGGCGCCCAACTCCGGTACACCAGCAAATTATTCATAATGTACTGGAAGCCTGCTTTGTAGAGTCCGTTCGGAAAAGCAGCCAATGCGCCCCAACCCGTATACAGCGGCCATACCATGCCTGCGTGGTAGCTGCCTGCATGGTAAATGGGATTGTCCTCTTCCAGCATACGGATACCCCAGTCTGTAGAGAACTTACTTCCGGCAATGCGCCGGATCACCTTTACCGCCTTTGCCGTATCAGTAACCGCATCCAGGTACATGGGCACCGTTGCGAAACCTGTGGATTGTTGCATGTATGTTCCGTCGGCGAATTTTCCGTTGTAGAAATAGCCTTTTTCTTCGTTCCAGAAATCAGCATCAATCAGTTTCCGGACCTTGTTTGCCTGTGCGGCATAATCCAGCACGGGCATGCCAATAGAACGTGCCATAGCATCCATGCCATCCAGGGCAGCGGCCCAGCAGCCTGCGAGGTAAAATTCAGTATGCGTTCCAAAGAGCGGACCGCCCTCTATCCATCCATGACCCACATTGGTATTCTCAATTAAGCCATCGCCGTCGGTATCAGTACTTTTACAGAAGGCGAAAGCTTTTTCCAGTGCGGGCCACAGCTTACGGATCGTAGCCTTATCGCCGCTGTGGCGCAGGTAGTGCGCTGCCAGCACAATAAACAACGGTGTGGCATCGGAAGCATCGTAGTGCGCCACGCCGCTGCTTGTTAATTCATGGTAGATTTTTCCATCCAGGTCCTGGAAGCGGACGAAGGTTTCCAACACAGCTTTCACCTGGTTAAAATCACCGTATCCATTGATGGCCATGGCGCTCCATTGCGCGTCGCGACCAAAGTACCAGGCATATCCCGGGCGGCCACTCACTTTGTGTCTTCCGTTCCAGCCCCGGGCAGTAGTACCGAAGCCCGCCATCAGCGAGGTGCCGATGCCCGGCGTGGTTTGCAGGAACTGATCGGTACGTGCCAGCGCCCACTTGTACCCTTTATTGAACAGGGTATCCGGTGTTTCAAAACTGAGGTTGTCGTTCAGGAGGTTGTTATAATAGGCATTCGACTGCCGGAACAGGGAACTCATATTATCCCGCTCTTTATCGAGTAAAGCAAGTGCCTCTTTCTGGGAAGCAGCACTGCCGACCACATACAGGTTCAGCGCTTTAGTACCCGGAGCGGCAAAACGCAGTTGCACCTGCGCCTGATTGAGCGCGGTATCCGACCTGGTTTCCGTAGCCGAAGGCACTGCGCTGTAAGCCACTACCGTATTGAGGTCGCCGCCCTGTGCCGAAAACAGGTGCGCCCTGAAAGCGGGATCATAGTTACATTGAATATGTCCCGTTGCTTTATGACTGTACGGCCACATGTAACGAAGGGAAGAGGCGAAACGGACCGACACTTCCGCAACGCCCCCATCCCATTCCAGGTGTGCAACGCCGGCAGGCGCATCAAATGCAACCGTGATCACTTCTCGAATCGTATGTTGCCCGATTTTGTATGTTCTTACCAGGTATTCCGGTGTAACGCGCACCGCCGCAGTTATCCTGTTCAGCCAGGTAATGGTATCGCTCCCGGTTATTCTCACGCCGTAACTCAAATCGCGCAGCGCCATAAACGGATGCATCCACACTTCATCGGTACCGCCATTCAACTTACCCATCCAGAGTATCTTCCTGCCCACAAGGTCATAGAAGGCATTGCCGGCGGAATCGGATTTTTCTTCCAGCGTAGCTGAAGGCAACTGCCATGTACCTGCTGCCGGAAGGGAGCGCATGCCTGTCTGTTCTTTTCCAAAAGCGATGGAAGATGGTGAAAAGCGCCAATAACCTGCGTTTTCAGCAGTAGCTTTATTAAGGTAACGGAATACATTACCCGTAAACAGATCGAGCTGTTTGCGGTTTAGGTTAGGCGTGGAATAGTCAAGGAAAGCGCCCGCCGCAATCACTTTACCTTTATGGTAATTGTATTCCAGCAGCAATTTCTGGTCTTCCCAGAAAGTAATGTAAGTCCATTGTATCCCGGCTACTTTTCCGTGTGGAATCTTTCCTTCAAAATACCCGTGCTTGCGCGCAAGATGGTCTTTCGATTGTTTGCTCACATAAGCACCACCCGACAATCCATCAAACAACGGATGCTGTTTAAACCCATGGTATCCCAATGGTCTGCCGAAGCCTTCATCTTTAATGGTATCCATCCGAAGTTCAGGGGCAACTTTTTCAAAACCCCACAACTGCAGGAGCGGGAATGCTTCCATGCTCAGGAACAATTTACCCCCATTGGCAACAAAGTTCCTGACGGCATCTGACAAAGACTTTTCCTTTGGCGAAAAAGGCAAGGTATCCGTGCGGTGGTACCACAGTTGCTGAATGCTCCCGGCTTTAAGCCTGGAAGGCAATACGGACAAAGCAACTTCCTCTGTTGTAAAACCCTGCTGGCGGAGCGTTCGTTTTACACCATCCAATTCGGCGGCGCTTATTTTTTCAGCAACTACCGTTACTTTTTTTTGTTGGGGAAAAGCGGCCTGTATCACCAGGCATAGCATGGTGGTAAGCAGCGCGCGGCACCCCCCGCGGCCCATAATTTTATTTGGCATGTTAACCCTGTTCTTTGGTTTATCGATCGGCCACGCACCTGAATCCAACGGTGGCATTTCTTTCAAATCCCTGGCTCACGCGCAGGAGGAACTGGCGGTA
>CAMLPA010000588.1 GCA_946481605.1 uncultured Flavihumibacter sp.
GAAACTGAGTTCGCCTCCATACACATCGCCCATACCGCAACGGGTGTAAATGCCATTCAAACTTTCCTGGAACCCTTCTTCGGTATTAAAAACTTCCGATCCCGGAATTTCCGATTGCGGTTGCACATCCAGCCATTTTTTGCAGGAGGTAAGTGCGAAAGCCGCTATAATGATGATGAAGTATTTTTTCATGTGTGTCACATTTTCTTTTTTAGAATCCTGCCTGTAAAGAGAACGTAAGGCTTCGCGCATAAGGATAATCGATACCTCTTTCCTGTTTGATGGAAGATGTTCTCCAGATATCGTTCATGGTGAAAGCGAAACGCAGGGATTGCATGCCGATCTTAAACCTGCGCACATCCGCCACATCGTAAGAGAGATAGAGGGATTGCAGTTCAATTACATTGTCCTTCTGAATGAACCTGGAGGTCACGTCCGTATTACCCAGATCTGCGATGTTCTTATAGAAGGTACGGTCACCTCTTTGCTTCCATTTCTCTTCAAATACGCGCGCATCTACGTTCCAGCGGGGGTTGGCATTCTCCACACGGTCCACCAGGGTCTGGTTGTATTGCTCGCCGCCGAACCTGGTGTAGAAATTCAGGTTGAGGTTGAATTGTTTGAACCTTGCGTTCGCACCGAAAAATCCTTCTCCCTTTGGTGCCTTGTTGCCCACTACCGTAATGTCACGTGCGTCCCAATCGTAAGTAAGTGTGCCATCACGTTTCATGTACATCTCGCGGCCATTCTCCGGATCGATGCCCAGGGAGCGGACCGCATACCATGCATCCAGGGAACGGCCTTCTTCATAACGCAGCAACGGTACGCCTTTGAATTCCGGATTGTCCTGTTCGTCCTCCACTTTATCGTTGTAAGCTTTCAGCGCGTTGGAAATACGTACGATCGTATTCTTGTTGCGCACAAAGTTCCCCATCAGGTTCAGGTTCCAGTTTTTGGTACGCAGTACATTGGCCTGGATGTTAATCTCCGCACCAACGTTTTCCATATCTCCTACGTTGTCTTTATAAGAGCCGAAGCCGGTGGAAGGTGGCAGGAAGATATCCGCCAGCAAGCCTTTCGTGAGTTTATAATAATAGCGGGGAGAGATGACGATACGGTCGTTCAGCAAGCCGATCTCCAGTCCGAGATCATAGTTCTTCGTACGTTGCCATTGCAGTTCGGCATTGCCGAAATTATTCACGATCGCGCCGATACCGGTGGAATACCAGTTACCGGTATAGTAGCTGTACGTTGTTTGCGACATATAGGGAGAGAAAGAAACAGAGCCGGTTACACCGGTGCTGGCCCTCACCTTGAAGCGACTGAAAGGTATGTCCTTCATGAATTCCTCCCTGTGTAGGTTCCAGCCGATGCCAACGGCGCCGAAGGGGGCGAATCTTTTCTCTTTACCGAATTTGGAAGAACCGTCCTGGCGGAAGGTAAGGTCCATCAGGTATTTGTTGTCGTAAGAGTAGTTCACGGAAAGAAAGGCGCCCACCAAACGTTCTTCGTTTACGTTGCTGTAAGGCGTGGATTTGGCAGCGTATCCGCTGGCGAAACCGATATCACGGAAGCGGTCGTTGGTAAACCCGGTAGCGGTGATCGCCTTGTATTCAGAAAGATAGGATTGCAGGTTGGAACCCAGCATGGCGTTCAGGAAATGCCCGCCCATCATTTTGTTGTAGTTGAGGGTGATGTTCCCGTCGAACCGGGTCTCTTCGTTGATGTTGTATTCGTAACGTCCTCTTTCATCGAGCCTGTCTGCGCCATAATCATAAAACTCGTTGGAGAAAGGCGACACGAAATTGTTGCCGGTGGTTTTTGTTTTGTTCACGCTCATCAACCCCCTCAGTCTCAGGCCACGGGTAATGTTCCATTCAGCGGTGATGGCATCGATCACTTCGAGGTAATCTGATTTGTTGAAACTGCCCAGGGTGGAATTGTACATCGGGTTCAATACCGGATAGGTTTCCACGCCATTACCGCGACTACGGTCGGTCCAACTGTCAATCACCTGGATGATTCTTCCCGTGGAATCCGTTTTGGGATAATACGGGTTCATGCGTACATAATCGGAGAAGTTGCCGAAAGGTGATTCGGAAGCCTTCATCTGCGTAACAGTAATTACGTTTCTGAAGAGGAATTTTGAACTGGGGGAATACGTGAAATGCAGTCCCGTGCTAAGCCTGTCGCGGGTTGAGCCCTGCATTACACCCGGCATGGTCTGGTACCGCAGTTCCAGCCCATAGCGGATGGCATTTTCACCGCCTTCCAGAAAAAGAGAATGTTTGTTCCCGAATGCCGTGCGCACGGGCTGGGAAAGCCAGTAGGTGTTTACGCCGCCAACCACAAGTTTCATTTTATGGTAAAACAGTTCATCCAGTTGATCCTGACTCATCGCCTGGTTGGCATCGGCATCATACAGTTGTGCAGCCTGCTCATATTGCAATTTCTGTTTGGCATCCAACACTTCGTAAGGCGTAAGGTCCGGTGTGGTTACGTTCAGTTCATAGTTATACGACACCTGTAGCTTTCCGGGCTTGGGCGCTTTAGTGGTGATCACCACTACGCCATTGGCAGCACGTGAACCATAGATGGCAGTAGCTGCGGCATCTTTCAGCAAAGTGATCGACTGAACACGGTTGATGTCAAGGTCATATATTTTCTGCAGACTCACCTCATATCCATCCAGGATAAAAGCGGGCAGGTTCATATTTCCGGATAGGTTATCGCGGCTGATCAGTTCTGTGCTGTTGCCTGTTGGAAGCGCAGTAGAACCACGTACCGTAATATTGGGCAGCCTGTTCGGGTTTGAGCCGAGAATATTGTTTTCCACAATTCTGAAGGAAGGATCAAACACCTGTAAACTGCGCAGCATATTCTGCGGGTTCACCATTTTAA
>CAMLPA010000589.1 GCA_946481605.1 uncultured Flavihumibacter sp.
GTTATTACTTTCTCCAGGTATGGTTCCTGTTGCAGCAGTGAAGGGATTTGATGGAAGTCTTCCCTGATGGCGGCCTTCCATTTGTCGCCGTATTTGGCAAGGTTCAGGCTATTGTCTGCGATGAATGCTTTTGTGACATCAAGGGATTGCGTGAGTACAGGACTAATGATGCTATTGTTGCTGAGCTTATCGTACCAGCCTCTCAGGTAGGCTTCCACCAGTTGTTCTTTTGCTCTTCTTATGATAAAATCGGTGATGCCATATAGGATAGCTGTTTCATTAAAAGCGAAGGCGGATTTTTCATTTGCCGAGTGCCCAAGATAATTCTCGGGGAATTCGCTGATGCTATGGAGCAAAGGGAACGCGGCCGGGAAATTCTTCACTTTCAGGAGTTCGCTGTCCTTATGGGTTTGCAGCAGCCATGCTATGGCGATAAGTTCCTGTTCCAGTTGTTTTTTTTCGGAAGAAGAAAGTGTAGTTCCCGCTACAACTGTTGGCGGAGCGGCCAATGCTCCTGCCGGTGGGGGCGCTGCCAGTACACCCGCGGGTGGGGGTGTGCCTGCGGGAGCGTAGGCATCTTCTTTTTTACGGCTTTTGATCAGTTCCGTTTCATAAGGTGCGGTATTGATGTTGGCGGATGCCGGGAGGTTGCCATTCTTATCGAGAACAATTTTGTATTTGGAAAGGTCATCTTTCAGCAGTTGAATAAGTTTGCTGTCGGTGAAGTAGTTTTCCTGTGCATACATGGCACCTGCTGGCAGGATACACAGCATCAGGAGTATCGTTCTTGCTTTCATTTTATAATAGTTTAAGGTGGAGAATGGATTGCTTTATTTTAGCGGAATAGCACCCATGGGTGGAGCATCATTTGAAGGGGGAACTTTTGGGTCATCACCATCATGCTGGTACGGGTCGTCTGGATCAGGGTTCCTTTTTGGATCAGGGTTGTTAGGGTCGTATTTACGGGAGATATGGCTTTTGGCCCATTCCCATATTCTGTCACTGAATACGGCCCCTACAAGGCAGGTGAAGAAAAGCACATAAGGGTCGGGGTTACTTGCGCCGTTATTTATGATGGCGATACCGCCTTTGGTGGCAAGAAATATGACGATAGCGGCGGCGAACCCTCTTATTATAACGATATGGACATCCCTGATCAGTGGAAGCGTGGTATTCCCGTTCCGCTGTATATTTACGAAACTTGAAATGGCGGCACCCAGCATGCCAAACCCGAACATCCCAAAAAGCAACAGCAGGTCGGTGTTTTTAGGAACGATCAGCCAGGCGGCCATTTTCCCGGGCCATCCCCATTCGTCGCCGGGCCTGGGCGGCTGGGGCGGTTGTGCAAATTCGCCGGAAGGAACTCTGTCAACAAAAATGGGCGAAGGTGTTGAAGCAAGGGAAAAATAATTATTGAAAAAAGGAGGCGGGAGATTATCGTTTGAAAATCGTTGTAACTCTTTCAAGAAGCCATCATAATTCGCGTTAAGTTCCTGTATCCATCTTCTGAGATAATAAAATAATTCAGTTTCAATCTGTGCTTTTTCATTCTGAAAGGTCTTGTTATGAAATTGCATTTCGTTATCAAGGTAAAACTGAAGGTCGCGCTGATAGCTTCGCTTTAAGGGAGTTGCCCCTTCCGTGTTGCTGATATTTCTTTCCAGCATGGCCTTGTGCATTTGAAGAGAACTGTCAAAGGTTGTAAGGGTCACATTGAATCTTGATACCCTTCTTTCTAAAATACTGTACTGTTCCCGAACTGCCTTCAGCAGCAGACTGTTGTTCTCCTTCAATATATCACGTGATGCTTCCAGCGGAAGGCTATCGGGGGCACTGAGTGATATCTTTGCAAAAAGCAAGGTGCTGTCGTCCTTGAAAGCATCCATATTCAGTCGCAAACTGTTTACAGGAAAGTTTGCAAAAAGGCTGTGCGCTGTGGTGTCTTTCCCTGTATTGGTATTTTTCGCCGCGATTTCATCCTCATTATAAGGAATGGCAATGGTTACACAGATGATGATGTATAAACTGACCAGCATCAACGCGATCAGGGCAAGGTTTTGCCGGAACTTGTTGCTAAAGTTGAAAGCGCCTGTATTAAAGAATGTCCATGTTTTCTTCCAACCTGCCAAAAACCTATCTCCAAAGAGGTAATTCTTTGTGCTTTTATCGTAGAACAATCCAAGTAGTAAGGCGTGCAGTAAAATGGCGATAATAAGTCCAATCAGTACTTCGAGGGTGAATAGGTTGGTGATGATGTTCTGAATAAAATTTCCAAAGAAGGAACCCAGGTAATCAGCGGCATAAGCCGGATCAGGCTCTTTTTTTCCCTTGTCCTGTTCACCAATATAACTGATCCATTTGGTGGTGGCTTCCAGCACGAAAAGCAGAAGTTTTGCCGGAAATACAAACACTGCATAAAAAAAAGCAGGCTTAATAACGCTTGCCGTCCCAATGGTGAGCAATGAAACGGGAAGGGTTTTCCCAAAGATGCCAGGACGGAAAAACAGCCTGCGATAGCCTGCAAAAAAAAGTCGGAGCAGTGCAGCCATCAGCAATAAAAGCAGGACCGGAATACCAAACGCGATAATAATAGTCATAACTACTTTTTAAGTGGGTAGGTGATAAGGTGAACCAGCAGCGCAGGAGGTATTAGCGTTGGTTTAAATAGGGACGTGGTATTAATGTGGGGGAGTGTAAGTTTTCTGGCTCATAAGATGAAGGTTGGTTTGGTTAAATGTCTTTCGAATGTAGGGAATAATTTTTATCCATAAATAGGGTGTATTTCCCCTTTTTGCCATAGATGGAATAACTTGCAACTGTCTGTGTCTTTTAAAATGAAGATTTTTGCAGCATAGGATCAAACACATGAGTATGGAAATTCGTACGTTATTTATAGGTG
>CAMLPA010000590.1 GCA_946481605.1 uncultured Flavihumibacter sp.
TCCGCATCCATATTTTTTATGCCCGGAATGAACTGGCCGCTTCTCAGCAATCTTTGTTGCAATGCCGGAATATGCTGACCCACATCACGGGGCAGCAGGTTTTGCTCTGTCGCCATCACCGCGGCCATGGCTACTGCTTGCGCATTGTTGGCGGCGGTACCCATTACACGGGTGGAGCCGAAGGCTACATGGGAAGCGCTGATGATTCTGCCCGTGAGGAAAAGGTTACGGATGTTACGGCTGTACAGACTTCTATAAGGAATATCGTAAATCCCCTTGCTGTGCCACTGGTTGCAACCGGGCAGTTCGCTGAATACACCATCGGCGGGATGCAGGTCGATGGACCAGCCTCCGTAAGAAACGGCATCTTCCTGGCGGCGTTGTTCCACCACATCCTGTTGGGTAAGTATATAATCGCCTTCAAACCGGCGGCTCTCTCGCTTTCCGGGAATTGTGCCCACCCATTCCAGCGTGTAATTGGCAGCCTCGGGGAAATTGCCCGAATTCTTGATGTAATTCCATACGCCATATACGATGCGCCAGAGTTCCCATTTTATTTTTTCCGCTTCCTTGATCGTATCCAGTCTGCCGCCATATTCAATCCACCAGAGTTTACAGCCCTGGTCCTTCAGGTTGAACGTTTTGTACCGGGGAATATCCTCAATGTCTTTCAGCGCGAAAGAGGGCGGCGTAAATTGCACGGGCCTTCCGGTATCTTTCGAGTAAAAATAAATGGTGTGCCCGAGCAGTTCTCCGTATTCCCGCGAAGGCGCGAATTTCTCCCCGAATTCCTCCTTCGATTCGGCGCCCATCCTGAATGCGGCTCCCGCAAGAAAGGCTACAATACCATCGCCCGAAGCATCACAGAATAAAGGGGCACGTACATTGTAAACAGTCTGGTTGATGCTGCAATACCCTTTTACGCCGCTGATGGTATCGGCATCTTTCTTCATGACTTCATACACGGCGGTATTGAGCAACAGGCGGATGTTTTTTTCTTCCGATACTTTTTCCAGCAGGATGGAATCGAAGATGATGGGATTGCCTTCCGGATTTCTGTAGGTGTTCTCTACCAGCAATTCATCGATCACGCCACCTTCTCTGGCCCACCGGTTGTTGTTGCCCATGTGGGAAGTGGCGCCGAGTATCCAGAGCCTTACTTCGCTGGAGGCGTTTCCCCCCAGCACGGGTCTGTCCTGTATCAACACCACTTTCAGTCCTTCTCTGGCGGCCGTAATGGCGCAGCACACGCCGCTGATGCCTCCGCCCGTAATCACCAGGGCGGCTTCAATGTTCTCCGTATAAAGTTCTCTCGCGTTTCCGCCTTCATTCACTATCATGCGCAGTAGCTTAATATAAGGTTCAATGGTGGTTTATTTCCAATCGTCGTTCTGGGTCAGTTTGGGATTAGCGTTAATTTCCACCTGCGGTATCGGGAAATATTTGTTCCTGGGTGCGGGTGTGCGTGTGGGGTAATCGGCGTTTACGGCTGTGGGGATCACGGTCAGGAATTTGTTGGTACGGGTAAGGTCGTACCAGCGGTCGCCTTCTCCATAAAATTCCCAGGATCTTTCCTGCAGCACAGAATCGATGAAGGCTGTTTGGGAAAGGCCGCGGGTAAGTGCCGGCAGTCCTGCCCTTTTCCTTACGGAGTCCACGTTAGCATAAGCGGTTTCAGCGGGTGCGCCTGCCCTGGCTTCCGCTTCAGCGGCAATCAGGAAAGCGTCGGCATAACGCAGGAGATAAATATTGTTGCTGGCGTAGGCACCTACGGAATTGGGGTCCTTGTATTTGCCCATGATCACGAGGTCCTTCGTGGCGAGACGCGTATCGATGTTGGCCTGCAACACGGTGGCGCCCGCGGTGGTCATATAGCTGGTGGCAAGGACATTTTTCCGTGTATCGCCCATCTGGAAAGAATTGTAGAAGGAACTGTACGCGTAGATGCCGCCTGCGCCACCTTTGTTGAACTCGTTGGAACCGAGCGGCGCGTAGAAATAATGTATTTGCGATTGCCTGATGGGATTGGTCGTGTTGTTGAGTTCAACGGCGAACATCACTTCCTGGCGACCGAGGTCTTTTTTGGAAGCGGTGAACAGGTCGGTGAACGAAGGCACCAGCGTGCATTTTTTACTGCTGATCACGGCCTGTGCCTTGTTCTGCGCGATGGCCCATTTTTCGTTGTACAACGCAGCTTTAGCATGAAGGAGTTGCGCTGATTGTTTGCTTACTCTTCCTTTTACGAGTGCCGCACTGTAATCGGGCAGCATTTGTTCGGCTTTGGTGAGGTCATCGAATATCTGCGCATATACTTCATCGATGGGAGACCTTCCCACTACGGCATTGTCGATGGAGTTGGTCGGACTGGTTTTTATCACCACGCTGCCAAAATTTTTGGAAAGTGTCCAGTGGTAATAGGCACGCAGGAACAACGCTTCTCCTACAATCTGATCCCTTCTTGTGGCGTCCATCGGGGTTCCGGGCACTTTTTCGATTACCCAGTTGGCACTTTCAATAGCCTGGTAGGCTCTTCTCCATATTTCCATGGGAGATTCATTCACACGGCCAAAGCTGTTCTGTACAGAATACGCCGGATCATAGGAAAATTGTGTGAGCGTATTTCTGCCTACCACATTTCTTGGGAAAGTCTGATCAGCCGACCAATCTGAGGCAAAAAAAGGCGCACCGCTGCTGTACATCACGTACAAACTACCGTAAGCCGCGGTAATGGCCGCTTCCGCTTCAGCGGCATTGGAATAGAAATCTTTGGTATAAGTGGCGGAATAAGCCGTTTCCTCCAGCATTTTTTTGCAACTGGTGAAGGAAAAGAATAGTACGCTTATATAAATCAGTTTTTTCATAATGAACATTTTAGAGGGTTACCTGAACACCAA
>CAMLPA010000591.1 GCA_946481605.1 uncultured Flavihumibacter sp.
TGCTGCTGGTGGGTGTAATGGCCATTATTTTCTTCTCCATAGCGGGCAGTTCGAACGAAGTGAAAAGCAAATGGGAACTGTGGATACTCTTCCTGCTATCCATTCTTACCATCGTTGTAAACGGCATCGCATTGTCCGCGATATGGTTCCGGATCGCCGAATGGGGTATTACGCCCAACAGGGCCGCAGTACTGGGTGGCAATGTGCTTATTCTTGTCAATCTGTTGCTCGTAACAGCAAGGTTGTACGGCGCGGTTTCGGGGAAAACAGGTATCGCTGAAGCAGAAAAAATAATGGGCAGATACCTGCCCGTGTATTTTGTGTGGGCGGGTGTGGTGGCCTTTTTATTCCCGGTGTTGTTCGGCTTTAAATAAACGCAGTTTATAAAACGGGGTATGTTGTTTCATCATACCCCGTTTTTAAAAAGCTATTTTATCATCAGCATCTGCATCTTATTTACGTTCTGCGCATCGGCTGCGGGCTTTTCTTTTGCGATCTGCTTTCTCACCGCAACGGCTTTCTTTTTACGATCCGTTGCTTCAAGCAGGTCAGCGTACAGGCCCATTACTTCCAGTTTCCTTCCCAAAGGCAGGTCTTGTATTTCCAGCATTTGTTCTGTCCATTTGGAGGCTTGCATCAACGCTTCTTTATTACCATCCGCAAACCGCTGCGCATTCATAGTATAGAGGAACAACTGATCGGCCCCGGTCCTGGTAAGCCTTATCTGGCCGGAAGCTATCATATTGTTCACCACATCCGTATAGGTAGCCCAATCGCGGAGCGGAAGGCTCACCGTTAATTTAGCCCTGCTGATCACTTCTTCTTTCTTGTCGAAATCAGCGGAGCGCACCATGTCTACGAATGTGTCAAAGCCCTTTTTATCGAATACGGGCGCTTCATTGGCAGGGTAAGTGACATAACCTGCCGGCCAGGAAAGCAAGGTGGAATAAATTGAAGCATCTACTTCTTCCTCTCCGTACAATGCGCCAAAACGCGCCCGGTTTTTCAGGAGGTAAGCGAATACAGGAGACGATGCGTCTTTAATGTATTCTTTTATCAATTGGTAGTTTTCCCTTTCCAACCAGGAATCGGGGCGGATGCTTTGCAGGTAATCCGAAGCTACTTTGTCTGCTTCATCTTTGTCGTAAGCATTGCCCAGCGCCCGGAGGTAACGGTGTACAAAAGCGGGGTCCTGCATTTTGGAAGGATATTCCTTTCTCAGCGTGCTCAGGTTGTTCACAGGGCTTAGCGCATCAAGCCCATGTTGGATAAACTCTTCGGTGCTGCAGGAGCCCACAATACGGTGCACCACTTCTCCTTTTCCATCGATGAAAAGAAACGTGGGATAGAAGCGTACATCATATTTTTTGCGGAGCTCGATACCTTCTCCTTTCTCCATGTCTGTATAGGCGCTTACGAAGTTCCTGTTGAAGAAAGCGCCTACCTTTTCCTGTGTAAATACGTTTGCGCGCATTGTTTTGCAGGGACCACACCAGGTGGTATGTGCATCCATGAAAATCAGCTTTCCGGTAGCACGGGCCTCCGCGAGCATGCCTTCCCAGTTCTTTGATGAAAACTGAATGGCAGAAGGTTGCTCTTTGGGTGCCGGGAGGCTAGTGGTGGTTGCCTTACTGCCTTTTGAAGGAAGCGTGAGTGCTACGGGCATTACAAAACCTGCTTCGCCGGCAGGCTTCACTTTTTTATCCAGCGCGGTTTGTCCGGCTTTAATAAAAGCATCGGCTTCCTGGTAGCCGCCATCTCTTGAAACGAGTTTTCCATCGCCATCAATGAACAGGAAACTCGGGTACGCGCGGATGGCATACTTTTTAGCGAGCGCGGGTCCCTCCCCTTTTTCCATATCCATTTCTGTGTTGATGAAATTTTTGTTGTAGAAATCGGCTACATTGTTGAGGGTGAACACATTTTTGGCCATCATGATACAGGGACGGCACCATTCAGTATGAGCGTCAAGGAAAATGAGTTTGTTTTCTTTTTTAGCTTTTGCCAAAAGTGCTGCCCAACTGTCTTTTGTAAAACTGATGCTTCTGCTGTTGGCCGTTTTCTGTTGGTCCACAGCGAGGGAAGTACGGGCCTTTGCCATCAATACACCCGGATCTTTTGCTACCACCGCGGCATTGGTATACTCCAACTGATCGCCTTTTCCGGCATAAAAAACATAGGCGGGGTACATGAGCATGGCGAGCCGGGGTGCGAATTTCTTCCCTTCCTCCGTATGCATATTGATTTTTATGGCGATACAATGTTTTTTGAAAAATGATGCAATACTATCGGTCGGGAAAACATTTGCCGCTACTTGCGCATCGAATTCAGAAGGCTTGTCGCGCTGTACATCCACGAAAATGATTTTCTTTTCTTTCTGTGCTTTTGCCATGGCGGCCTCAAAACTAAGTTGCTCATACTGCACGGCCTGTTGTGCCCTGGTTTGAAGGGCACTGAATAACAGGCAAAAAACGAATGTCCTGGCAACGAACGTAGGTAAATTCATAATGGTCTTTATTTAAGTGAAAAACTGGTAAGGCATTCAGGAAATGTATCCCGGGTTCTGTTTGATAACACCGTTCGAGATATCTACTTCCACCTGCGGAACGGGTAGTACTTTTTTCCCTTCGGGAAGATCAGGCGTACGAAGTGGTTTTCCGGTGCGTATCAGGTCGTAACGGTAATGTCCTTCAAATGCGAGTTCATATTTTCTTTGTTCGAGAATGGTTGTTATAAGCGTTGCGGCATCCGCGAATTGTGCGGTGGTGAATGGTGTGGCGGAAGGCAAGGCCCTGGAACGCACTTCATTCAACCACCCTACCGCTTCTTCAGTAACACCTGTAGTGCGGGCCAGCGCCTCCGCTCTTGTGAGTATAACTTCGGCCA
>CAMLPA010000592.1 GCA_946481605.1 uncultured Flavihumibacter sp.
CGATGATGAGGAAGATGCTGATGTCGATGGCGAAAGTGACCTGTGCCGAACAATCTGTTACATCATTCTGCCTTACGATGATGCCTTTCGCTTCTATGGTGATGGTTACAGCTACGATGCCACCGAGCAGTGAGGCATGGCCTCTGAAGCGCATCAGGGCGGCCACTACTACTTTGTCTTTATCAGCATACATCTGCACGCCCACCATGTAGCTTACGCTGGCGTTGCCTACCACAGGCAGACTCACTACAATTTCAATTCCGAAGCCGAAATCGAGGGTGAGACTGGGGCCCACTTTGGTATCGCAGGCGATCTTCACCCCTACATTTCCGATGGCGAAAATGGAGCCCACGCCAACCGATACGCACATCACTTTCAATCCACCTTTAAATTGGAGGAACGCGCCCGCGGTGGGCAGCAATTGGGTGGGATCGGTGGTTACTTTGAGTGCGGCATTGAAATACACGCCCAGTGCCAGCGAGGCTTCCAGCTTGAGTGGTGTTTGTGCGCTGTTGTACAACTCATCTGTTGGCGGGAAGCGCACCAGCGGAATTTCCTTTGTCGCTTCAAATTTGTATTCCCATATTTCACCGCTGTTGCCCATGGCTATTTTCAGTCCTTTTTTCATGGCATCGGCGTAGTTGCCGGAGCTTAGACTGGCAAGCACCTGGAGGATATCAATCACGGGTTGGAGCGCGTCGCTGAATTCAATTTCGGGCGTGGGTAATCCTTCGGTGATGTCGCCGGGACCACCTTCATAACCGGTTTCTTTTCCTTTTTTGGAATCGAAATTTCCTTTGATGGTCATGAGCCGTTCCATATCGCCGAGGTCCACTACCATGGCGAGGTTGTTGAGTCGGCTTTTCCATTGGTTGCCCATATCGGAGGCGAAAGATTCCACATCGAAGTTCAGGCGGCTGTCTACATAGTCTGCGGGCGGTACGTCCTTGCCGCCTGTTTTGTATTCAATGTAAATCCGGAGCGCTTCGGTATCCACCAGTGGCACTTCAAAAGAGGGCACATCAAACTTCATGGCTTTGTCCAGCACGCCGTTGGCGCCTTTCTGCAACAGGCTCATGCCCTGTTCTATCACGGCCTCACCGGCTTTTACGGCTTCCACTTTCATCAGTTCCAGCACATTGGTGGCGCCATCCTGGAGGTTGCTGGTGGTAAAGGCTTCGAACAGACTTTTATCCGGATTCTTTCCATGGAACAAAGGCATGGCCTTCCCGAAATTGTTGATGGCGTTGCCAATATTGGGAAAGATGCCGTTGCCGGTCATCAGGCGGTATGCGTCGGCAAAGATGGGGGGCGTTTTGCTGAGCAGCATCTTTTTACCCAGGCCATAAGCCGGCGTGAGGAACAGCGCTTTTTGTGTGCCCGTAGTTTGGAGGTACCCGAAGTTGATGGTGTTGTTGGTAGCTTCGCGGATGATTTCCAATGGATGCGCGATGCGGAGCAGTTGTCCCGTAACTGCGGCTGGATCAATCACCACGTTCTTTTTCCATTTGCCTTTCCGGATCAGCGGAACGGAGGTGTTGGATGGCAGCGGGGTTACATCGCCGGTACCGGTGTTGTGTTGGACCATCGCCCAACTGCCGTCTTTAGGAAGTAATACCTGGCCGCGCACCGCCAGCACGAAGGCGGGATTGCCATTTTCATTGATGGAAACGTTGGCATCGAAGCGGGTGGCTTTCATTTGCTGGTCGCTGTTGTTGATGTCGATCACACAGTCGATATCGCCGCCAATCACGCCGCCATGAATGTTCATCAGGTCGCGGAGCTGGTTCGGGTTCAGCGGTTTTCCTGCCGGCGCCACCTGCACATAACCGAGTATTTTTTTAGACACCACGCGTTTGTTCACGTGTCCCTGAACCACGTTTTCAATTTCAACATCGGCATCAAAATATACCGCGCCGCATTTTACGGGTTCTTCAATACCGATTGCCGGGGCAGTCATTTCCATGCCTTTCACACCATTCACGTAAGTGGCGCCGCCTTCAATATCGTTCACCGCGATGTATTCGGCTACGGAAGGAGCATCCTTTATATTCCGGATGTTGAACAATCCTTTGATAACGCCGGGATGGAATTCGAAAGGTTCGTTCTCCGTTTTAAAATCGCCAGGTTGCGGAGGAGGAGAATAGGGGTTCACGCCAAGTTTCAGGTACCGGTAAGAAAAATCGAAAAGCCCGTCGCTTTCGGCTTTCCAGCCACTATCGGTTCTGTAAACATAACCGGTGCTGGTTCTGAAAACAGTGATGGTGCGCACCACGCGGATGCCCCAGGGGTAGAGGATACTTTTCACCTGGATCACTTCGTGGCCGGTTCTGCCGAGCATCACATCAAAGCGTGCCTGGCTGGTTTGTGCCATGGCAGCGGTAGGACTGATCCATTTGCTGAAGATACTGGCGCCATAACCGGTGAGGTCCATCCTGCTAACGGGTACGCCGCGGGAGTTTTCCAGTCCGGGAACACCAATTGGTGCGATGAGAAATTCGTTGTTGAAAATTTCAGATACCCTGTGCCCGAGGTTGCTGGCGCCGGAGGGCTGGCCAAGTGGTGTAAGAAGGTTATTGAGTTGAATGGTATAACCGGGGAACATGGGTTCGTCCTTCTCCTGTGGGGTGGGTACGGGTTTCCCGAAATCGCCCGCTTTCATTTTGAGCTGGATACCGCCTTCCAGTTTATAGGTCCCATCGCCATTGCTGCGGAAGAGTGGTCGGAGGTTTTCGATATCGGGTTTAACGGGTTCTACAAAATTCTTAGAAATAAAACTGATGGCTTTTAAGCCGAATGGAAGCGTAATGGCGGCCACGGTGAAGTTCTTCGGATTCTCTTTAAAATCCTTTATCAGCGCATCGATAACGGGGATGGGTGCCAG
>CAMLPA010000593.1 GCA_946481605.1 uncultured Flavihumibacter sp.
CAACGGTGGCATTTCTTTCAAATCCCTGGCTCACGCGCAGGAGGAACTGGCGGTAGTGCAGTTCACGCGGGCCGCCCTGTACATACCACCAACTGCTGGATGGTTTGAAATAAGAGCCGCCCTTCATCATGATATAACGATAGCTGCCATTCATGTACAAATCGTTGGTCATCTGCCATACACAGCCCACGAGGTCCTGCAATCCGAACGGATTGGCGCCTTTGGGGTAAGAACCTACCTTGTAAGGTTTTCCGTTTCCGAGGTTGCAATGGCGCGGATCGATGCCTTCCAGGCTTGAAACGGTAAGCGTGGACGTGATGGTTTCCTGTTTGCGCGTAACGGGCTTCACCTGCTTCCAGGGCCATTCGTTGCCGGCGGAAGTCTGGGCGGCATACTGCCATTCCACTTCAGTGGGCAAACGCTTTCCGGCCCATGTGGCGTAGGCTTTCGCATCTTCGTAACTAACGTATACTACCGGAAACTGTTCTTCCCCTTTTGGCATATTACCATTCACCCAGTGCCGCAGGAAGTTAGCGGTATCTGTGGGCTGATAGCCGGTGGATTTGAGAAATTCAGAGAATTGGATATTGGTTACAGGGAACTTATCCATATAGAAAGCGGACATCTTAAAAACGCTGTCCTGGTCCTGTTTCGGATAAGGAATGAACTCATCCCCGTTCGTTGCTTTGAAGTGGAAATTTCCGGCTGGAATGTTTACCATTCCTGCTGGTGTGCTGGTGTGTGTTTTTACAGGAGCAACGGCTGAAATACGCCGGGCGGCGCCGGGTGTAATGTGCACTACCACTTCGTCGAGCAAAATACCTTTGTCCATCAGTTGCATAACGATCTTTCCTTCGAACCTGCCGAACAACTCGTGTACCCGCAATTGGTGTTTGCCTGGTTTCAATTTTTCAGGCGTATGCTGGTAAGATGGATGTCCTGCCCAGATGCGGAGCTCATCTCCTTTTTCGGCGATCGTTTCTATTGCAAGATCATCCCCGTTCAGCGAAGCCTTTATCAGTTGCGGCAATACGGCCACGCAACCCACTTCCGCTTCGTTGTTGGTACCCAAGTCTTTCTTATGAAACGCATTGGTAGACGCATATACGCGCCAGGTATTGCCGTTGGCTTTCGCCACTTCCCCACTGTGGTTCCAGAGGTCCACCACATGGAAACCTGGTTGTACGGGAATCTCCATCAGTGTATCGCTGTATCCTTCGGGAATCAGGCTGTAAATGGTATAGATTGTTTTCTCCGGCAGTTCCCATTTGTTGGCCCAGATATTTTCCGCAAGAACAGGCACCAGAGGTGTGTATCCTCTTGAAACGAAGTTGTGGGTATTCTCGCGCAGGATCATAGAGGTACGGCCGAGGTACCTGTATTGTTCTTCCGCGCGATCCGGTTGTCCGGGCGCCATGATGTTCATTTCGGTTCCGTACCCGTTAAAGAAAGAAGTCGCGAACTCCCGTTGAATGGGTTCTTTATAAAGTTCGGCCACACGGTAGATGGTAAATTCGGGTTTGATGAGTTTGTTCAGGTTGAGCATTGGCGCGTAATACAACGCATTGTGCACACGTCCTGACACGATGCCCGACATATCTTTCGGAACAGCCATTCCTTCGCTGTACATGATCACGCCGGGACGCACACGATCTGCTGCATCCTGTAGTTCCCGGCTCGATTCACCTTTAGTATCCAGCACCACACCATCGGAGGCCGTTTCTTTGATGAGGTCGGAAAGTCCTTCGAAGTGGTCCTCAGAACGCGTACTTCCATCCCATGGATTGTAGCAGATGAACAGCTTCGTGCCCATTTTATTCGCCATCGCAGAGAGTTCGCGCACTTTAGCGGTACCGCCCGGAAGGTCACGGAAAAGATCGAACTGGTTGCGCTGATCCAATCCCAATGTGGGCCAGGTGGGCCAGATGCTCACAATATCATCGCCACCGTATAATTGCTTCCCGCGTTCCAGGAATTCCTTCAGGTTGAATTTACCGGTTTCGTAATCGTAGTAGAATTTATCCCAGTTCATCATCAGGTGTTGTACATAAGAGTGGCGCACCCATTTCAGGTCGGCTCTTTCGAAGAGTTCATTGTTGAAATCTTCCACATCATACAACATACGGTCCTGAAAAATACGTTTCAACCCGGCATGCCAGTCGCCTGCGGCTCCTTCCGCATAAAACCTGTATTGCACGGAACCTCCGGGATATAGAATGGTCTCGAAGCGGCGGCGGCTTCCTTTTTCTATCTTATCCTTATCGCGACGCACCAATGCAGCGATGGTATACCCGTTTCCGGAGACAGCGGAGAAACCCAGCTCCCAGGCATTATCGGGCACAATCACGTTCACCGGAATTTTCCCGGGCTGGAAAAGATGCGTTCTGCTGAGGCCGTGCTTGCCTTTCCCGGTGATGTACACCACGTCTTTGCCTTCCCCCAACGGAACCATATTCTCCACCGTGAGTGTATCGTTGGAGGTATTGCGTATGGTGATCAGGCCCTTCATACCACGGTTACCTGCGGCACTGATCTGCTGTTCGAACGACGCGATTCCTTTAAAGGATTCCTGCGCATCGGACCGGTATTGCTTCCCGTTGATCACTACGGAAAATAGCGGGCGCTGTAATGGTACCTTTATATTGTTATCGAGTGTGGCGGAAGTGATGCGCCATCCGTCCTTCTCTTGCGAGAAGGAGCGGATTTGTTGCGCGTCAGCATTCAACGAGAAGGCCATAGCGGCCAGGCATATCCATTTCTTATAGTACATTCCTGTTGTTTCGATTGATTTCAGATGATGTGAGTAATATGAACCGGTTTTATGGTAAGGTAACGGTTTGCAGGGTAAGCCCATCAGTCAGCAGCAGGTATTTGGTTTG
>CAMLPA010000594.1 GCA_946481605.1 uncultured Flavihumibacter sp.
CGATGGCACGTTGCTTTTTTTCTTTGGCCAGCGATTGGAAGAATACGTCCACCGCATTGTTCGGCGATTTGTCGCCGCGCTTTTCTTCCAGCTTTAACTTATTCCCTTTAACTGTGATCAGTTTGTTGTTGGGGATCACGTAAACACAGTTGCCATTCAACTCAACATTGTCTTTCGCTTCAAACACCTGCATGTGCGTATGACGGGCCACGAGTTCCACGAGCAGGCTTTTGTGATCAGAAGAAAGGTGTTGGATGATCACAAAGGAAAGACCTGTGCCGTTCGGCATATTGTCGAAGAATTCGTGAATGGCTTCCAAGCCACCGGCGGAGGCGCCGATTGCCACGATATATTGTTCCTGCTGCGTTCTCGAGGATGTCTTCATATCATGGGTTTTCAGCATTATACTGGAATATTAAACTTCTTAAACTCTCTGCTATATTGAGTTCCACCTCCTCCCAGGGGAGCGACACGCCTGTTACTTTTTCCTGCCACAACTTAAAGGAGTAGCGCGGATGGTAGGTTCTCATGTCTTTTTCAAAGAAAATCCGCTCTCCTGGATTCCCACCCCAGTTGATGGTTTGAACGGTTTCGGGCCGGAACAACAAGAGGTATTCGTCGCGCTGTGTATTCAATGGAAGTGCCAGTAAACCACTGGCTATCTCGGGGTAAAGTTCCGCTCTGTCGTACTCAACGGAAAGTGCGGCTACAGGCAATGTGGCGCGCAACTTTCTCGTATGCAGCCAAAGCAGAAGGTCGTCCGTTTCTTCGGGAGGTGGAACGGTTCCGACGCTGTACGACTGGTTGCCGAAATACAATACGGCGCCGGAAGCGGAAAAAAGATCAAGGATGTTTTTGGTGCCAAAAAGCAGGCTTCCCGGAACATCTCCGGTTTTGAAGAGGGACTCCACCATGGTATTGTACACCTGATGCGCCTTTTCCTCCTTGGTCAAACGTTCGCGGTTGTATAGAGAAGTGATCTTATTAGAGATGATACCCGACAACAGTTCGAATATGGCGCACATCGTATAATTCATGGTACGCGCGGTGCGGTGGTGACAGGCGATAAGCCCCCAGAGCCTGCCGTTAAAAAGAATACGCGTGCTCATAGAAGCATTCACCCGCATGTTACCCAGGTACTCCAGGTGCACTTTACTTACGCCCCGGATATTACAATCTGAAAGGTCAATAAATGCTGCGGTCGCGGGATTGATGACGGGGTATAACCTTACCGGCGCGTACTCGCGGTTGGGAATATACCGGTACGGATTGGAGAGATACAGGTCGCGGGCCTGTTTGGGAATATCTGAAGCCGGAAAGGTGAACCCGATATAGGATTCCATGCCTTCTTCCATGGCCTCGGCCAAAACATGCCCATTCCAATCTTCATCAAACCGGTAAATCATCACTTTATCGAAGCCGGAAACTTTCTTCAGTTCTGCCGCCGCAACCGTGCAGGCAGCTTCTGTGGAACTGGCTGCTTCGATGTTGGACATGGCGTTTTTGATTTTCCTGAACACCCGCACAAAATGCGCATCTTCCCCGCCATTGGAAGGCAGGTTCTCAATCTCCAGGATAAAGCAACTTTTTTTCCGGTGCGCGATCAGCGTGTACCGCTCACCGTTCAGTTCCCATAACAATGGCAGTTTTTCCGCTACGCCTTCTGAAAGATGTGTTTGAAGTTCCGCTATCTCTTTGTCGCTGATGAATTCTGAAAGTTTTTTCTCCACCATGTTGAGGGCCGAAACACCGAAAAGGGGAAAGGTGTTTTCACTGACCTGTATAATGGTAAGGCTGTTAATGTCCACCACCAGCAATACACCATAAGGTTGTATCACGTTGATGAGGTGGATAGGAACACTTCCACAGAATTCCGAATCGTATTTGCTAAACTGTTCCTGGTTCATTTTCCCTTATCCATTTTTCAAATAACACAAATGTCTGGCCCGCGGTTGTTAACGCCTTTTCCTTTTCCGCAGGAGAAAAGTTTTTTTCATTCAGTTCCGTGCAAAATCGCTTCCACCGTTCCTGCGTATCCGCTCCGTATCCTTCAAAAAAGGCGAGCGGCAACTCAGGGTTTCCGGGTATTTTTTTAGCGATCATTTGCGCGATATGCACACCACCCAGCGTTGAACCTTCCAATACATAAAGCGCACCGAGGGCTTCAACTTCGTCTGAAATAACAGGAAGTTCCGTGCACAAAGAGATGTTGTGGAATCCGTTCCCCAAAATGTCCAGATCCTTTAAAATCCATGCTGCTTTCCTGGAAGTTTCCTCCCTGCCCAATACGGCTTCTATCTTGTTTTCAAGGGGATGGTAATAACCATACATCAATCGCAGAACCTTGATGTAGTCTGCATTACAACTGATATTCCTCAGATGGCCAAGTAGGTTTTTCTCTAATGAGGCATGTGGTATTTTGGTGGAAGATTTAAGTGCTGAAGTGAGATCCGTTTCTAAGTATAACGACATAAAGTAAAGATATAGAAACTTGCAAACGGAACTTCCGGCGGCAAGGATATTCTGCTAAAATTTTCTGTATAAACAAAATATACACGGCAACAGATTCGGCACAAAGAAAAAATATGAAAACAACCGGTAACGTTTTATTTTCACCTGTAGATTAAAATCAACAGGATGGCAGCAATGGATTTTGACGCGATAGTGGTAGGATCGGGTCCCAACGGACTGGCGGCGGCGATTACCTTACAAAGGGAAGGAAAAAATGTGTTGTTGGTGGAAGCCAGAAAGGAGATAGGGGGCGGGATGAGAACAGCCGAATTTACGCTGCCCGGCTTCCGCCACGATGTATGCTCCGCCATTCATCCCATGGCCGGACTTTCGCCATTTTTCAAAACCATTCCATTTGAAAAACTTGG
>CAMLPA010000595.1 GCA_946481605.1 uncultured Flavihumibacter sp.
TATTCAGTGACCTGATGCCCGTTGTGGGATCAATCTGTGCGCCAAATATCAGG
Source organism: uncultured Flavihumibacter sp. (assembly GCA_946481605.1). Next base: position 54 of record CAMLPA010000595.1, read on the forward strand.
TCATTCGATTTTTTATTGTAATACTCAATACTTCCGGAAAGCCTGCCCTTTACAGTGCTAAAGTCCATACCGGTATTGAACTGCGCGATGGTTTCCCAGGTAAGGCTTGGGTCGGCAGGCGTTCTCATTATGGCGTAAGGGCTGTTGGTAATGGTGCCACTGGCAGAGGAGATACTGATAATAGTATTAGAGGTAAGCGTGTTGTTTACATTGCCCTGGTAGCCATAGGTTGTTCTGACTTTTAACTGAGAGAGCCAGGAAGACCTGAAGAAGGCTTCCTTCGCTACGTTCCAGGAGAAACCTGCTGACCAGAGGGGCTTCCATTTGTTGTTGGTGGTTGCGCCAAACAGATTGGAGGCGTCTTTGCGTGCACTGGCCGATACAATATATTTGTTGTTAAGTGTGTAGGAAGCATTGCCAAAAAAGGAAACGAACCGGTCCAGCGTTTCCTGCAAGAAAACTACGGATTGTATCTGCGCGTTACCCATTCCTCCATAGCGGGGATAGGCACGGGTATGATCGGCCACCGCGAAAGTAAGGTTATTGTCGTTGTAGCCATAGAGTCTGTGGAGAGCGGACCCCGCTTCCTTCTCCCTGAGCTCCGTCCCGCCAATGGCGGAAACCTGGTGCCTTTCACCCCATGCTCTGCTGAAATTAAGTTGTGTACGGAATATGTTCGACCTGAGAAACCCCCTTGTCGCGTCCAGTATTCCGCCCATTGGAAGATTGTAAGTTACCGTGTTGCCCTGTATCTGCGTAAACTGGTTGACCAGGTTGCGGGCTTCATAGGTTTCAAAACTTTTGTAGTTGGCAACAGCGCTGAAGGATCTTTCCTGCTGGAATCCTGCCTGAACGGAAAAGTAACGATTGAATTTATATTGTGCACGGAGGTGAATGATATAGTCGCTGAGTGTTTGTTCGTTGTCAGCGAGTTTCAATTCATCCAACGGACGGTATTTCCAGTCTAACAGTTTTCCATTCCCCGCCGTATCCGTATATCCGGAACGGTAGTCTTTCGTGTACACTGCAGGTGTTCCATCCTCGTTTGCAAATTTTGCATACGGATACATTCTTTTGCCACTTCTGTAGTCGTAAGCTGTTGAACCGATTTCTCCAATGCTACCCGTCTCCGACCTGCTTTGGCTGTAGGATATATTCATGCGCAATTCCAGTTTTTGTACAGGAAGCACTACAGATTCAAAACGAAAGGATGCCCTGGTGAACGCATTGCCCACCAGGCTTCTCTGGCTTTTATCCAATCCACCGGAGGCGTAATAATTCATTTTCTGCGTACCGCCTGTAAGGGAAGCCGAGTGCGATTGTGTTACTGCGGTTCTGTAGATGTACTTTTCAAAATCGCGGCGCACATCCATTGCCCGGAGTTTATTCATTTCAATGGCGGAATCCTCCGCAGAGATAGAACCGTTGCTTCTTTGTGCCAGCAATTCAACTACAGGCGTTAAAGCCGGGCGTTGAACGGAATTGTTGATATCTGCGTTGTAGAATCCTTTATCGAAAAGAAAAGTTTCAAGGTCAATATAATCGTCCACGCTCATCACGGGTAGTTTGAACAGGTCGGGCTTTTCCTGCACGTTTAGCGTAGATGACAACGTTAACGCTGTACGTTGGTTCATTTTCCCCTGTTTGGTCGTGATCACGATCACCCCGTTACCTGCCCGGGCACCCCATATTGAAGCCGCGGCGGCATCTTTCAGCAGTGTAATTGATTCCACATCTGCCGGGTTGATGTTATTGATGTCTCCATCATAAGGAAAATCGTTCAGCACCACCAACGGAGCACGAATGGATTCGGTAATGGTACCGATTCCCCTGATCAGGATGTCCTGCGGATTGGCCGTAAGCTGATCCGGTTGCATCTTTCTCCGGTCGAACAACACACTGGTGGTTGTTCCTTCCAGCCTGCTCAGTATATCCGTTCCTACCCTGCGGTTGAGTTCTTCTTTCGAGATCACTTCAAAGGATCCCGTTGCCCTTTCTTTCGGAATGCTCTGGTAGCCGGTATGCACCACCGTTACACCTTCCAGCTCCTTACCGTCGGGCAACAGCTTTATGGTCATAGGTTTTAACAGGGGTTCTGCAATAATAACCTGGCGCGTTCCATAACCCGGAAGCGTAAACACCAGCGTGTCCAGCGCCTCTTTGTTAAGGATGATAAAATAACCGGCCGAGTCAGTTAAAGTCTTTTGCCTGCTTTTCTTTAATTGCACTGCTACATTGCGGAGGGGCTGACCTTCCAGACCAGTAACAGTGCCTTTGATCAGGATATCGCGTTTAACCGGCAAGTTTGTGGTAGATTCATTGTTGAAAACGGATAAAATGTTTGCTGCAGAAACCTCCCCGCTTTTCGTAATGGCCACGACTTTTTCTTTATATATCCATACCAGGTGGGAAATAAAAGAATGCGGGAACCATTGGTGTAGCAAACTGTCTTCCGCAATAAATGGAATGTTCGTTTTGGAAACAAGGACGTTGTTCCTGAAGAACCGGTCTGCTACGTCCTGTTTTTGCGGTGTTACCACTACCACCTGAAGTTTGCCGGAGAATTGTTGCTGAAGCGAATCCATGCCGGGAAGCGCTTTCACACAGCCCGGACAGGCGGTACTCATAAAATCAAGGATCAGCAACTGGTCAGAAAACGCAGAAATACTGCGTTTCTGAATTCCTTCTTTTGAGTGTAAAACCAGGGAAATATCGGGAACCTCATCCCCCACTTCCAAAGCCTTTACTCCCTGCCCCTGTCCCTTACTCCACAGGCATAGCAATGCCACTACGCCAATAAGCGCTTTTTTCATTT
>CAMLPA010000596.1 GCA_946481605.1 uncultured Flavihumibacter sp.
CAGTGTGAGCCGGCCGATTTTTTGAACGGGAACAAGTTCTTCGGGAATGATCTTGGTGGGATCGAGCAGGTCGAAGTCGAAACTGTGTTCATCTGATTCGGCAACCAATTGCACGCCGAGTTCGTATTCGGGGAACTGTCCCGCTTCGATGGCTTCCCACAGGTCGCGGCGATGGAAGTCGGGATCTTTGCCGGAAATTTTCTGGGCCTCATCCCAGGCTACCGCGTGTACGCCCAGTATGGGTTTCCAGTGGAACTTCACGAAGGTGGCCTCGTTGTTGGCGTTCACTAACCTGAACGTATGTACGCCGAATCCTTCCATCATACGGTAACTTCTTGGGATGGCGCGGTCGCTCATCAGCCACATGATCATGTGGGCTGATTCAGGCATCAGTGAAATGAAGTCCCAGAAAGTATCATGGGCGGAAGCGGCCTGCGGCATTTCGTTGTCAGGCTCAGGTTTAACGGCGTGCACGAGGTCTGGAAACTTGATCGCATCCTGGATGAAAAAGACCGGCATATTGTTGCCCACCAGGTCAAAGTTGCCTTCCTCCGTATAAAATTTGGTGGCGAAACCGCGTACATCCCTGGCCAGATCGGTGGAGCCGCGGGAACCGGCAACGGTGGAGAAGCGGACAAATACAGGTGTTTCAATGGATGGATCGGATAAAAAACGGGCCCTGGTGTATTGCTCCATCGTGGAGTCGTAAACGCGGAAAACGCCATGCGCGCCGGAACCGCGGGCGTGAACGATGCGCTCCGGAATACGTTCATGGTCGAAGTGGGTCATCTTCTCGCGGAAGATGAAATCTTCCATAAGGGTAGGACCCCGACTGCCCGCTTTCAGGCTGTTCTGGTCGTCGTTGATTTTCGTGCCGTGGTTGGTGCGCATAAACTCCCCGGTACTATCAAGCGTATTTTTATTCAGGTCGGCGGTTTTATTGTTGTCGCTTCCGGTCGTCTTCTTTTTTGAAGGCATAGTATATAATTTATGGTTGGGTTAAATAGCGGTGGGGTATTCTTCCAGTGAAATGCTGTCCAGCAGGTCGTTGGCCATCATTTCCTCCTGTAAGGTTTGTTGGAGGATGGTGACCACATCTTCGCGGTTCAACAGGTTCGCGAGTTTGATCAGTCCTTTGTAACCGGCGGCCTCGTGTTGTTCCACTTTCTGGGCGGCGAGGATGATGCCCATGTCTCGTTCCGGCGACTCTGGCATCGTGTTCTGAAGGATATTCTCCGCATCCATGTCAAGGCCTTCCATCGCGTTGCACTTCACGGCGCAGATTTTTTCTTCCATCATTTCAAAGATCATTTCCAGGCGCCCCACATGCTCCTTCGTGATCTCCAGGTGTTCGGCCAGGGCGGCTTTCAGGCGGGGCGTACCACTGGCTCTTTCCAGCACGGGAATGCTCAACAGAAGTTGATTCTCCGTCCAGTACATGGCTTCCAGTTCCTGCAGGAACAATTCAAGCACGCTGGTCGATGATAATCCCATTTCCGCCACCGCACCATGCTGGCGGCCTGATTTTGTTGCTTTTTTTGCAATCGGCATAATCGTTTTACATACAGGGCATCAAAAAAATATGCCCTTGCATTTGCTTGATTTATTGGCGCTTACGTGGGTGGTTACCTGCACATTTCTACAATATGTGGCGGGATGTTTACAGGAAGGGAAGCGGGTTGCACGCCGGATAGTGGCACCAATATTCCTATGCCCTTACTGTAACGAATGATGCTATGAACGGGATATTCAGTGGAAGACGCGCCTGGTGGAAAGAAGGAATCGTGTACCAGGTGTATGTAAGAAGTTTTAAAGACAGTAACGGAGACGGCATCGGCGATCTGAAAGGAATGCTTGCGGCCGTGGATTACATTGCCGCACTGGGCGTAGATATGGTCTGGATCAACCCGGTACTGGCTTCTCCCAATAACGACAACGGGTACGATATCAGCGATTTCAGGGCCATCATGAAAGAATATGGCACCATGCAGGATTTTGAGGCGCTGATAAAGGCGCTGCACAAAAAAAACATCCGTTTAATCATGGATTTTGTGCTGAACCATACCAGCGATGAGCATCCGTGGTTCAAAAAAGCGAAGCGGTCGAGGAAAAGTCCTTATTACCAGTATTACCATTGGTGGCCGGAAGAAAATGGAAAGCCGCCTAAACGATATAGTTTTTTTGATCCTAAAGGTGATGCCTGGACTTACAACAAAGCCACCAAATCCTGGTACCTGCATTATTTCTCCGCGAAGATGCCTGACCTGAACTGGGAGCACGAAGCGGTGCGCAACGAAATGCTGGACAATGTCCGGTTCTGGTTCGATAAAGGGGTGGATGGACTGCGCCTGGATGCCGTAACTTATTTGTCGAAAGATACTTCCTGGCCCGTTATCTCCGATAAGGATATCAGGGAAAAATACCGGGAAGACTGGTCCTACTATCTTTCCCAGGGGCCGCAGCTCCACGAATACCTGAGGGAACTGCACGATAAGGTGCTCCAGTTTTATGATGTAACCACCATTGCCGAAGCGCCCGGCATCTCGCATGAAGAAGCGCCGGACTTTGTAAAGGAAGAAAGGAAAGAATTGCAGATGCTGTATCATTTCGAAGGAATGCAACTCGGTTATGCGAAGTCTGGCTTTAAAAGACCTGACCCCGATGGCTATGACCTGCTGAAATTTAAAGAAATCTATTCCCGTTGGGACAAAGTCTTCAGCAGGCAGGGCTGGGGAACAGTATACCTCGGCAACCACGATCAACCCCGCATGGTTTCCAGGTGGGGAAACGAAGCGCCGGGTTTCAGGAACGTTTCCGCTAAAATGCTGATCACCTTCCTGCTGACGATGCGCGCTACCCCCATCT
>CAMLPA010000597.1 GCA_946481605.1 uncultured Flavihumibacter sp.
GCGGAAACACTGTCCTGGAACGTTTTATTTCCAGCGAAAGTTTGCGCGGTCACGGACACAATACCTGCATTGGTGGCATCAGCGGGATGCAGAATGATTTGTCGTGAAGTACTGTCGCTGATAATACTGGCACCATTCACATTAGAAGAAGAAGCCACAGCACCAATGGTAATCGTCTGCATACTGCTCTGAATTTTTTGCCAATCGGCATAAGTGAGCATACCGTAAGGCTTGCTGGCTGAAGAGCCGTTCTGTACAGGCAGGTACAAAGCGATGGTACTGTCTGCCGATCTGTTCTCGACTTTTACAGAATCCTCAGAAAGACTTGTTTCTGCCGTAAAAGAAAGCGTTTGTGCCTGAATGTTATTGATCGCTTTGATGGCATTTTCAAAGGACGATGAAGAGATCGTTCTTTTGTAAACGGAGCCATCAGCGTTTAATACAAGCACATCCAATTCGGTGGAACCTGTAGCGATGCCCTGCAATTTAACGGTGCCATCCACTTCCAGTTTAGCGGTGGGATTATTCGTTCCGATACCTACATTACCGTTCGCATCAATACGCATCCTTTCGTTGTTGTCGGTCCTGATCACCAAAGGCTGTCCATCCACGGTTCCGAGAAACTGCGTTGCGGGGTTGGTGCCGCTGTTGCCTGAGAGCGACCAGTTGGAAGTGGCTTCTGAAAGATCGGCGATTTTTTTCCAGCTTCCGTTGCTGCGCAGGCGCAAACTCTTGTCGGAGTTGAGGTAGATGATCATCCCATCCGGAGGTGTGAGTCCGTTGATCTGCGTGGTATCCGCCAAACGTGGCAGCAGCAGGCCCTGGCGGGTACTCTCTAATTCCAGGATAGAAGATTTGTGGATACTGGTGGGATTGTCGCCCACTTTCAACTGGGCCTTCGATACGAGCGATACGCCGAGCAAAGCGATCACTACTGCAATCTTTCTACTTGTAGATGTAGAGTAGGGATTCATACGATTTGGAGTTTAAGTTTTTATTTGCGCATCCCTGTATTCATCCCTTTTTACTTTTCACAGATAAGGTATTGATAGCTGAATGCGTTTGCTGATTCAAAGATTGGTTAAAATTCTGTGAAGGTGTATGCGTGGGCATGCCGGTTAACAACGGGTTAACCGGGGGGTAAGGTGAAATGCTTAGAAGGAGGTATTTGGTTGTATTCAGTTCACGCGAGGGAGGAATTTTCACGCAAAGACGCAAGGGAGCAAGGACGCAAGGCCTTAGTTGGTTGGCGGGAGTTTCATTTAAGTAGTTATGTTTTCTCGCAACGGCGCTACGACGCAACGGCTGCTTTATTTGGGATGGCTGATTATTATGGGTAAGCTTATTATTTCTGCATATACGCTGCTATGGCTTGTTACAACAACTCTTTACCAATTAAAAAACATACCACTCATTATTCAATGAACAAGAAACAAAAATCAAGCTCTAACGTTGCGTCGCCGCGCCGTTGCGAGAAACCCCTTCTTGCATGCCGCACTTCAACCGCCTGCGAGGTACGAAGCAGTCCGTCCTTGCTTCTGCGAGGAACGAAGCAGCGCGTCTTCGCGTGAAATAAATCCAAAAAAAAGTCCCGCATCTCTGCGGGACCAACAACTAAAAACAAATATCACTCACTCCTCACTATGTTAATCAGGCTTCTTTCCTTCGAGGAAAGTATTGATGGTGCTGATATCAGCCTGATTGTTTTCGTTTGAATTTACTGTGTAGCCGCTGTAGAAATTCTCCACGCTGGAATGCGGGTTGTTGTAGAGTTCCATGTTGCGGCGGATGTAGGCCGGTACCGTTTCAAACTCGTTGTTCGGATCGCTGCCGTTAATATTGAAGGACAGATTGCGCAGTTTCTGAATCCTTTCGGCGGCTCTCCTTTTCTGCTCTTCCGCTTCGTCTGGCATCGCCGGATCCTCAACGGAAGATTTGTTTGCATTGATGATGTTCTGAGTTTGATCCGTTCCTGGCGTATCCGCCGCTCCTGGATGTGCTTCCTTCACAACGAGTTGGATGTCCATGCCTGGCTCATCATTGTCAACTGATGCTGAAGGGAGTTTTTCAACAGGCACTGATTGGACTGATTCAGGCTTGGTCTCCATGTAGATATTGGAAGGTTTGGCCAATAAACCTCCGGAGGTGCTGGTAGCTACAACAGCGTCTTTGGTATTTTGAGGTTGAGGATCAACCGTTTGATTGCTATTGAGGGTGTAATTTACAACGGGTGGTTCGGTATGGGCCGATTTATTTTCCACATTCGCCTCACCGTAAACTTCCCTCGTAATTTCCCTATGCTGTTCCGGAGCCGGCACCAACGTGGGGGCCAGCGGATCTTTCTTTTCTTCCACGAAAGGCAGCGGGGGCTGGTTGTACTTCTTTTTCTCTTCCGGATCTTCACCCAAAGTAAGGGTAATTTTCTCTTCGCGCTTAGGCTCCGGCTGGGGGGCTACTTTTTTCACGAAGGGATCTTTGTGCTCGAAACCGGTCGCGATCAATGTAATACCGATCTGGTCGCCGAGGGAATTGTCATAACCCATACCCAGGATCACGTCGGTATCTTCACCGGCCTGTTCAAGGAGGTAGCTCTGGATGATCTCTACTTCATCCATGGTGAATTCGTTCTCTCCCTCGCAGGAGTTGATGTTGATGAGGATCCACCTTGCGCCGCGGATATCGTTGTCATTCAGCAATGGAGAATTCAGCGCTTCTTCGATGGCTTTGAAGGCGCGGTTTTCCCCCTGTGCCGTGGCGCTTCCGAGGATAGCCACACCACCACTGCGCATGACGGTGCAAACGTCGGCAAAATCGACATTGATCTGGCCGGTGCTGTTGATCACATCGGTGATACATTTCGCGGC
>CAMLPA010000598.1 GCA_946481605.1 uncultured Flavihumibacter sp.
GGCGATCATGCGCTGGAACTGGAGATCGGTTCCCAGGAAGAACTGATCCGCAAGGCAGAAAGAAAATTCCAGGGCCTGCAAAGTGATTCTGTTGCGTTGGAAAAAAAGAAACTGCAACTGGAACAAAATATGGCTGAAAACAAGACTGCCATACAAAAACAGGCAGAGGAAGTAGAGATGCAGCGGAAAGTACTGGAAACCCTTCGCACAAAGCGGCGAAAAGAAAACAACTGATTATTCCGGTGCGCTGAAGCGTGGATCGGCGATAAATGTTTCGTCAGTTAAGGTGCGGAGAAAAGCCACGATAGCAGCTTTCTGCCCCTGCGTAAGCGGGATGCCGTTGCGCAGCAAGGGGTCCAGGGTAGGGCTTTGCTGAATACCGCTCATATAGTGTTCCACGGCCGCTTCAATAGAAAAGAACCTCCCATCGTGCATATAGGGGTAGGTGAGCACAACATTCCTTAAACTGGGCACTTTGAATTTGAGTGAATCCTCTTTCCTACGGGTGATGCCCATTCTTCCATAATCATTAATGAATGGATTTATATCCAGTCCGTTGTTGCGGTAGCTGAGATCGGTGAACAGCGGCTCTTTGTGGCAGGTAGCGCAGTTGGCTTTGAAAAGCGCATATCCATCGGCTTCCACGGGGGTAAAAGCGGCGGTACCTTTTTTTACCTTATCGTATTTCGAATCAGCGGAAACCATACTTCCCACAAATTGTGTAATGGCCCGGAGCATGCGCTGGCTATTGATTTCCTGGGAACCGAACGCTTTCCTGAATTGTTCCGGGTAAGCAGAGTCTGCACGGAGTTTGTTCAATACATTTTCTACATCTTCGGCCATTTCGTTGGTGGCGGTGATAGGGGCCAGCGGTTGTACTTCAAGGTGGTTGATGCCGCCATCGTAGTGAAATTCGCTGTGCCAAGCCAGGTTGAAAAGACCGGGCGCGTTGCGGGTGGTGAAAGCATTGTTGAAACCGTGGCTGAACGCATGTTCAAAAGTGGCGAACGCTGCAAATTGCTGGTGACAGGAGGCGCAGGGGAAGTTGCCATCCTTCGATAATTTTCCATCATAAAAAAGGCGTCGGCCCAGTTCAAATCCTTCTTTGGTGAGCGGATTATTGGCGAATAATGTGGTTTCCGTCGGGAACCCATCAGGGATTTCGAGTTCCAATGGAGTGGTGGAAAAACCGTTGTCCTTTTTGCATGCGGCGGGCAGCACCACGAGAAACGTGATGGCCAGTGCAAAGGATATAACGGTCAGTTTTTTCATAATCATGGGTTTCCGGCGGCCAGCAGGGTGAACATGCCGCTGTAATTGTCCGCGTATTGCATGGCTTCCGGGCCGGGACTATGAATGAACGAACTTCCGGCAATCGGGAGGTCGTGCACCCTGTTGAACCAGGTGTTTACATTCGCCGTGATCGCCACCTGTCCATTTGCGCCCGGTCCAACCGTTAATGTTCCCGGTGAAGGGATGGTGAATTCCACATAACGTAGTGCGGACTCTCCGGTACGGAAACCGCCAATATGGTATGTGAATTCTTTGTTGGGGGTTGTTGCAGCGGGAGAACTGCCTTCCAATTTCGCAAATACGTAGCCGGTGTTCCAGGTCCAAAACATCCCTCCCAAGGTTGGATCCAACGCGCCGGTTTGCGCACCGGATACGTTCCGGGTACTGTCAACACCGATGAGGAAGCGTATCTTATCGTAAACGCCTGCTTCAAACTTTGCTTCAAAATTTTTTGAAGTGGCCGTGAAGTTGTCTACAAGATAATAGGAGTCTGCGGCAGAACTGGTTTTTCCTGTTGCTGAATTGCTCAACTCCAGGTTGCTGATGTAGTATTTAAAAGTTCTTACCTCGAAGGTTTCACCCTGTGGGTTGATGTACTGACTGTTTGCGAGCAGCGGTTCAGTATCCACAAAGTTTTCAAAGAAGAACCGGACAGCATAGGTGGGAACAGGTGGTGCTTCGCCTTCAGCGCTCAGTTCCCGCTGGCAGGAGGTGAACAGCATGGCCAGGAGGGGAAGAAAATACAACTGCCTGATGCTTTTTTTCATGTGTCTTTTTTGAATTAATAATCCTCACCTTTTCTTATACGGGATCTGTTCTGTTTCCGTTCGCTCTGTTGCTTTTTTTGTGTGAGCCTTCTCTCCTTTACGGCTTTTCCGGGTCTGGTGGCGATCCTGGCCTTTTTAGGTGTGATGGCCACCGACACCAGTTCGTTCATTTTTTCCAGTACACGTTGTTTGTTGCCCAATTGTGAACGTTCTTCCTGCGATTTCACCAGTAGAACACCCGACGCGTTGATCCGGTTCGCCAGCTTCTGAAATACCATCGCCTTCTGCTGTTCAGTTAATAAACGGCTGGCAGCCACATCAAAGTATCCTTCCACCATGGTTTCCACTTTGTTCACGTTCTGCCCTCCTTTTCCACCACTGCGCGCCGTCTGGAAACTTATTTCAGGGGAAAGATCAATTTTCATGGGATGCTTTCTGTTATTTTCTTTTCTTTTACAGGTTAAAATTACTCAATTCATTCGTTTATATGAGAACCGTTATTCAGCGCGTATCCCAGGCTTCCGTTACCATTGATGGAACCATATCCGCCGCTATTGGCCCGGGATTACTCGTGTTGCTGGGTATTGAGGACAGCGATACTACCGAAGACATTGCATGGTTGAGCAAAAAAATCGTCCAGTTGCGCATTTTTAACGATGAAGATGGGGTAATGAACAGGAGTTTACTGGAAACCGGGGGAGACCTGATATTGGTGAGCCAATTCACCCTTCATGCGGCCACTAAAAAAGGGAACCGGCCCTCCTATATAAAGGCCAGTAAGCCCGAAGTGGCCGTTCCGCT
>CAMLPA010000599.1 GCA_946481605.1 uncultured Flavihumibacter sp.
GAGCGCTGTGGAACGGGTATGCCGTAATCACTGTAAATATCAATGAAACTGGGGTAGATGAATTTGTTGCTGCAGTCGATCACAACTGCATCCTTCGGAACGGTGACCCCGGCGCCGGCGGCAACGATGCGTCCATCGCGCACCACAAGGGTGGCTTTTTCGATTTTAGTGGCGGCGTCTTTTACCAGCGTGGCATTGGTGAAAGCATATACCCCTTCCCGCTTATCGGCCACGCCATTCTCCGGGAAAGTGGGCTGCGCATAAAGAGAAAAAGAACAGGATACAAGCGTGGCGGTCAGAAAACGGTTCCGCCAGCGGTGTAAAAGCAGTTTTCGGTCCCCGGCGTACCGGACCGGTTGGTTACGTGAACTCATGTGTTTGGAAGTTTTAGAAGATATGATGCCGAAAATACGGAAACCCTTCGAAATAGATTCAATCGACTACCTTTGCGTCACTGAATCACCGGAGATGAATATCGCTTCTTATATTGACCATACATTACTGAAACCCACAGCCGTAACCGCCGATATTGAAAAGCTGTGCAGCGAGGCCGTGGAATATGGATTCGCCGCCGTATGCGTACCGCCGCCCTATGTAAAAAGGGCCGCCGCGATACTGGCGCCCGTTGAAGTGAAAGTAGCCACAGTAGTGGGGTTCCCCTTCGGTTATTCCGCCATAGAAGCCAAGCTGGCTGAAACGGTACTGGCCATTGTGGATGGCGCCCACGAAATTGATATGGTGGTAAACATCACAGCGATCAAAAACGGCGACTGGGATTACCTCGCAAAAGAAATTCAACCCATCGCTGAAATCGTTCGTCAGAAAGGCAGGACCATCAAACTGATCCTCGAAACAGGTGTACTTTCCGACGATGAAATCATCCGCTGTTGCGAACTTTACAGCAAATTCCCTGTACATTTTCTGAAAACCTCTACCGGATACGCTGAAAAAGGCGCTACCGTGGAAGCCGTGGCACTGATGCGCCAACATTTACCCGCGCACATCGCCATAAAGGCATCGGGTGGGATTCGCGACAAAGCCACTGCCCTGGCCATGATTAACGCGGGCGCCACAAGGATCGGCTGCAGCGCAGGCGTGGCTATTGTAACAGAAACCCCGGTGAACGGGCATGGTTATTGATCTCCGTTCACCACTAAATACGACCGGATGAAACAAGTTTTTATTCTCCTTTTATTGGTTACCGGCTCCCTGGTGAGTGTTGCGCAAACTAACTCCAATGCCGTAGTGGTACACAAAGATCCACGGATTGATCAGTTGGTGAAAAAACAAATGGAGATCAATGAATACACCACCCGCGACAACCGTCGTACCGCAAAAGGGTTCCGTATACAGGTGGTGAGCACACGCGACCGTAACGAAGCGATTTCTGCCAAAACCAAGATGCTCCAGAATTTCCCCGCACACAATTCCTATATCCAATACAACGCACCATTCTTCAAACTGAAACTGGGCAACTTTAAAACCCGTGCCGAAGCCGAACAATTGATGCGGCAGATCGTGAAATTCTATCCCAACGGCTCTTTCATCGTGGCCGAAACCATTGAGGTGAAGCCGGAAAAACCGGAGGAGGATAGTTTTTGATGTTGGATGATGGATTTTGAATGTTGGATGAAGACTCTTAACAATTCAAAATCATCGTTTTTTAAGGAACGAAGCGCTTTAAACGTTCTGGTTTGACGGCGCTTACTTTTCCTTACAGCAGCGGCCCAAAACCAAATCCTGCCAGCGTTTCTCCCATATTCGAAATCAAGCCGTTACTGTAAACTATTTTTTTCTTCCCACGATAATTCATTTATTTTGAATGCTAATGCTTGAATGTTGAATTACCAATTCATCCATCATTCAAAATTCAAAATTCAAAATCTCCTCCATTGCTCTCCCAAAAAATAAAAGCACTCGCAACACAATACGCGCCCGAAATGATCGCCGTAAGACATCATTTGCACGCGCACCCCGAACTTAGTTACCAGGAGTTTGAAACAGCAGCCTTTGTGCAGGAAAAACTCCGTTCCTGGGGTATTCCATTCACCACCAAAGCTACTACTGGCGTGGTGGGCATTATCGAAGGAAAGAACCCTTCTTCCCGCATCATGGCTTTGCGCGGCGATATGGACGCATTGCCGATTGAAGAGGCCAACGATGTGCCTTATAAATCTACCAAACCAGGCATCATGCACGCGTGTGGCCACGATGTGCATACCACCTGCCTGTTAGGTGCAGCGAAAATACTTCAGGAAACAAGAGCAGACTGGGAAGGCACCATCAAACTCATCTTCCAGCCGGGAGAAGAACGCAACCCGGGTGGCGCGAGTTTAATGATCAAAGACGGCGCATTGGAAAACCCGGCACCGCAGGGTATTATAGGATTACACGTGAACCCACAGTTGGAAGTAGGCAAACTGAGCTTCAGAAGCGGAATGGTGATGGCCTCTGCCGATGAAATATATATTACCGTGAAAAGCAAGGGGGGACACGCCGCCGCACCACAACTTACCGTGGATACCATTCTTGTAGCGGCGCATATCGTGACTGCATTGCAACAGGTAATCAGCAGGAACAACAGTCCCTTCTCCCCTTCCGTGTTGTCCATCTGCTCCATCCAGGGGGGACACACCACCAATGTAATTCCCAGTGAAGTGAAAATGATGGGCACCTTCAGAGCCATGAACGAAGAATGGCGCTTTAAGGCCCACGAACTGATCCGGAACATTGTGGAAGGCACCGCAAAAAGCATGGGTGCCGAAGTGCACCTGCACATTGACGTGGGCTATCCCACCGTACACAACAACGAAGCACTCACCACCAAAGCCTGGGACCAGGCAAAGTTGTACATGGG
>CAMLPA010000600.1 GCA_946481605.1 uncultured Flavihumibacter sp.
TAACTGGTGAGGCGGAAGTCGCCCGGTTTAAAGATGGTCTGGGTATCGATGGCGTTTTTGGGAACAACGGTTTTCGTGTGTTTGTTGATCCATTCGGGCGGCGTTACCTGGTTGAGGTAAGTATATACCCGGTTTAAAACGGCTTTCACGGAATCCTGGTGCGGCGCGCCATAAGGCGTAACGTAATCGGGTTTCATGGCGTGCAGTGGGGTATTCACATCGTTCATTTTCACCTGCGCGTACCCGTTGGCCGCAAAAGCAACGGCTGCAATCAATAATGGCAATTTCATCTGGCAATGGTCATTTTGATGAAAACGGAAGATAGGGGAATGGCGTGCGTTCTCCGTCCTGAACCTTCCAGTGCTTACAAAGAGGCCCGTTGGGTAAGATGAAAAGGAATGGGAATATGTTCCGAAGACTGGTTCAGGATCAGCTCGGCAGTTTTTTCCCCCATCAGTTGGAAATCGGTGGAAATGGTGGTGATGCCGTTCAGAATGATCTTCTTCAAAGGCGTTTCGTTGTAAGAGATCACCCCCACGTGCTTGCCTACCCGAAGTTTGGTGACCAGGATCTTTTCGATCAGCGTTACCAGATCGTTGTCCATGAGGTTGATGAATACCTCGCCTTCCTTAATGGGTTCAATGGAAATATCGTGTACGATTTTGTAGTTGAACGCGTACTGGTGGCAGAAGCGGGAGAATCCTTTTAAGATTTCCTGGGGATAATACGTGTATTCCGGGAAAATGATTTTGATGGTATGGTACTTGGCGAGCGGCTCCAGGGCTTGTTCCAGCGACTGGTAAATATCTTTTTCAAAACTTTCATACACGGCTCCGAAATTGCCGGTAACGCCGGGAATGAGTTTATCGAGGAGGATCAGCCTTTCTTTCGGGATGGTATTGATCACGTCCACAGCGTTTTCGCCGCCATCCATGAAGTGGGGGATGATTACATAATGCGTATAATCTTCCTTCGGGTTCTCGATCAGTTTTTTGAACAGGGCGAAATCGTTGTTGTAGATGTAAAAGTCGATGGCGGCCATATCGCCCAACGCATCGGCAAGGGCATCGTAGATGATTTTTTTGTGCGGACTGAGTTTGTTGAACAGCAGGAATATTTTGAGGGTCTGGTTCAGTTCGGCGTTCTTCACGAAATATCCTTTTCCGGGAACGGAGCCTAACACGCCAATGTTTTTGAGGTGTTTGTATCCTTTTTCTGCGGTATCCCTGGAAATTTCGAATTCAAAACTCAGTTCGTTGATGGAAGGGAGCGTATCGTTCTTTTTCAGTTTGCCTTCGTTGATGGCACGGATGATAGAATTGGCCAGTTGCAGGTACTTGGGCGTGGCGGAATAATAATCGATGTGCAGGTATTCGAAGATCGGCGGTTGTTTCATCCGTAATTATCGGGCTTCTGTTCAAAATGGAGTTCAATTTACGGATTTTTCTCCTTTAACAGGCATGATGGTGCATGATGGCCCGGAAACGGATTCTTCTAACTTTATGCTCTTGTAACGACTTGATTGCTATATAGAAAATCTCATTTGCATGGCTGTAATCCTTGGTGTAATTTTTCATTTCATTGGTGGTTTTGCTTCCGGTAGTTTTTATATTCCTTATAAGAAAGTAAAAGGCTGGGCCTGGGAAACCTATTGGCTGGTAGGGGGTATCTTCTCCTGGCTGGTGGTGCCTCCGCTTGCGGCCTGGCTCACGATTCCAAACTTTACGGAGATCATCGCGGAAGCGGATGGCGGCACGCTTGGACTGGCCTATCTCTTCGGGGTGCTCTGGGGTATTGGCGGACTCACCTACGGGTTGGGCGTGCGGTACCTTGGGGTGTCGCTCGGCAGCAGCATTATTCTCGGCCTGTGTATGGTGTTCGGGGCGCTGATTCCTTCCATTTATTATCAGTTCAATCCATCTGAAGGGAAGGATACTATTGGTATGCTCACGGGTACCAACTGGGGCCTTACCGTGCTGGCCGGACTGGCCGTGTGTATTCTTGGGATCGTGCTTTGTGGCAAAGCCGGAACAAGGAAAGAGAAAGAGATACCGCAGGGAGAAGGCACCTCCGCAGAATATAAATTCGGACTCGGATTAACCGTGGCCATCGTATCGGGGATCCTCAGCGCTTGTTTCAATTTCGGACTGGAAGCGGGCAAACCGCTTGCCGAAGTGGCGAACAACATCTGGAAAGCCGCCCATCCCGGAGAAGGCGAATTCCTGTACCAGAACAATGTGACGTATGTGGTGGTGCTTTGGGGCGGACTGACCACGAACTTCATCTGGTGCCTTATGCTGAACGCCCGCAACAAAACTTTTGGGGATTATTCCAATAAAAATGTTCCCCGCCTCGCCAACCTTATATTTTGTGCGCTGGCGGGAACCACCTGGTTCTTACAGTTCTTTTTCTACGGAATGGGAGAAAGTAAAATGGGCAACGGTCCCAGTTCCTGGATCCTGCACATGGCTTTCATCATCCTCATCGCGAATGCATGGGGCCTGATTCTGAAGGAATGGAAAGGCGTAAGCACGAAAACGAAGAACCTGGTAATACTGGGCATCATTACCATTATAGCATCCGTGATCCTGGTAGGTTACGGGAACTCATTAAAACCATAAAATTTTCTTTCAGTTAAAACTGTACAACATGTCTACTACCACTGCAACATTCAAGCATGTAAGCTACTTGTGGGACGAAGCGAAGGCGGCCGAAATGGCCGGTGATGAAGTAGCGCTTCTCATATACAGGTCTAATCTGCTCGGCGCCGATCTGCGCCTTACCAATTATGGCGGGGGCAACACCTCCTGCAAGGCCATGGCCAAAGATCCTTTAACCGGAACCGAAAC
>CAMLPA010000601.1 GCA_946481605.1 uncultured Flavihumibacter sp.
GATGTGGCCACACTGATTGTTTCCCGTGGGGGTAAGCTGGTGGCTGACGGTACAGTGAGTGAGCCTATCGTATTTACTTCTTCAGCGCCCTCTCCACAATCCGGCGATTGGGGTGGTATCGTTCTGCTGGGTAAAGCAAGCATCAACACCAGCTACGATAACAAAAACGGTCTGCTGCAGGTAGAAGGTGGCGTTGACAATGCTGAAGGTGAAGGTCGCGCAGGTTCCGGTGACGCGGTTGCGCCAACGCCTGTTGACAACGACAGTTCAGGTGTACTCCGTTATGTGCGCATTGAATACGCCGGTTACGCTTACCAGCCCGACAAAGAAGTGAACAGTCTTACAATGGCAGGAGTAGGCAGCAAAACCGTAATTGATCACGTACAGGTGACCTACGCTAAAGATGATGCCTTCGAATGGTTCGGTGGTACCGTTAACTGTAAATACCTGATTGCTTACAATACGCAGGATGATGATTTTGATACGGATAACGGCTACTCAGGCAGCGTGCAGTTCGGTTTGATCGTTCGTGATTCTTCTGTAGCTGACGTGTCTAAATCAGAAGCTTTTGAAAGCGACAACAATAGCAGCGGCGGCGCGGTAACTCCTCAGACAAGAGCGGTATTCAGCAACATCTCTGCTTTTGGTCCTGCCGCAACCGCCAACAACAAGGGCAACTCTAACTACCTTGGTGCAGCAGTACAGATCAGAAGGAACTCTTCTATCTCCATCTTTAACTCTTCGTTCATCGGATGGCCCGTAGGTATCCAGATCAATGCGGCACAAGGAAATACAGACCTGAACATTCAGGCGGGAACATTGAAACTGAGCGGAATCATCATTGCAGGCGCGTATAAAAAAGCAATCGAATTCGTGTCCGGTTCAGGAAGTGTTTACACTGAAGAAACACTTACAACCTGGTTCACCGCCAATACAAAAAACAAAATCCTCGCTACGGTTGATGATGCCCGTTATATCCGTCCTTTCGACTATGGAAATCCTGACTGGCAGCCATTCGGTAACTCTGCAGTCGTGATCCCAACCGCATCTAACACTCATTTTGATGATGCGTTGATTCAGGCACGTCCTTTCATTAAGAAAGTTGACTTCATCGGCGGTATCGCTCCTTCCGGTGAAGATGCCAACTGGCACAAAGGCTGGACAAAATTCAACAACTAATTCTCTTTATAATCGTTCGTAGCAATATCAGAGTAAAGAGTAGATTTAGAAATCGCCCCGATTCTTCGGGGCGATATTTTTTTCCTGGTGTTTGTGCCCCGGCTCCCAGATCACCCGCACAAAACTGCTCATCCGCTGGTTCTCCCTTCTTACCGGGATGCCCGCTACTATACCTATCAGCAAATTATCGGCTATTCCTACCCGTAATTGCGGTCTGATCACCATATCGAAATCGGAGCCATGCAGTTCCTTGTTGAACTCGGTGCCCACGAAGTTGCGGGTGCCCGGGATCATGTAATGGAAGCTGGTATTGATTTCGTACCGGCTGTGCCAACTTCCGCCGGAGAATGGTTTTTCAAGTACAGGACCTGTGTACAGCAGCGAATGAAAATTGTTGCCCCAGCGTTTCGCCGTGATGAGAAACGGGTTGAAAACATTACCCGTAACGGACCTTTGTTTGCCAAGCTTGTTCAGGTCTGCCAATACCAGTTCATTGATGTACCCGATGGCCATGCTGGTGCTGGCACGCTGCGACACGAGGAAGGTCCATTGAACAGCGGTTTTAATGCTTTCCAATTTGTTGGCGGGTTTCTGATTATTTGTTGTTCCGTTAAGTTTTGAGTAAAAGGTGAATGGCAGTTCTACTTCCAGCCCCAATCTGTTGATAGGGGCCCATTCGTATTCCACCAGCGCTTCGTAACTATCATATCCCAGGTTGTCGGTAATGCCCAGGCCGAAGTTCCATTCTTTTTCTCCTTTTCTTGCGCCGAGGTCCCGGATCAGATCAATGTAGAGCGGCTCGGCATGTAGTACTTTATCGGGTTCACTGGTTTCCTGGACCTTATTGATGTATATACTATCCGTATCTGCTTTGCTGTGTTTTTGTGCACTAACGGAAAGTGCCAGCAGGCATAAGGCGCCTGCCGTCAATAATATTCCTCGCATAAGTATAAAAGTGATTCCGCAGCGGATTTCCGTGCGATTCCGTCATTGAATGAAATAAAGTAAGTGGTCAGAAGGACTTTGCGTTAGGCGAAAAACCTGTCGGGTGGAGGTGTTATTACGAGGGAGACATTATTGCTGTTGGAGCCGGAATAGAAGCCAGATGGTCTTCCGGCATAGACGGTGGGATGGTTCAACTTTAATTCATGGAAACAAAGACCTGCGCAATCGAATCCGGCAGAACCTTGTTCTTCATCGGCTGAATCGCCGGCTTCGGGCAGATGGTCTTCCAGCCCTAATGTTATCTCAGTAATCAGTTCGTAAATGGACTCAATATCGTTGTGGGTATGGCTTTCAACATACGATTCCCCGTTCCATACATAGTTGTTAAGGTGTTCACGTGTATCTGCACTGCTGTTCAGCACCAGCAAAGCAAGCGAAGCCAGGAGCACTTTTGCGGCGAATGTCTTTATTCTTTTGTATGTTTTCCTGAGGAGAAGCACCGCACAAAGATAAGGTATGCGGTTAATCTTTCTTCGCGTCCAGTGTAAAGCCAATAGTAGTGCCCACATCTATTTTACTTCTTACGTGAATGGTTTGGCCGTGGGCTTCTACAATGTGTTTGCAGATGGCGAGTCCGAGACCAGTGCCCCCTTTGTCGCGGCTGCGCGCTTTATCGGTGCGGTAAAAACGTTCGAAGATGCGGATAAGGTGTTCTTCTTCTA
>CAMLPA010000602.1 GCA_946481605.1 uncultured Flavihumibacter sp.
TGCACACATGGATTGGTGGTTGGGCAGGGCACGGCAACACTGTAATACTTCGGCGCGCTGGTGAACGTGAAATCGGTCACCTGGGCATAGTAACTGAAGTTGCCGCCGCAGGTAATGCCGGAATGGAGGAAGCTGAACTGTCCCGAAGCATTGGTGGTAGTATAGAAAGTATCCGTTCCGTAGAAGATGCTTACTTCGGCCCCGGCCACCGGTATATTACTGCCGAAGCCATCATAAGTGGCCGTTCCTGTAATCAGCGCTTTCAGTTGCGGACATTGCTGGAGGCTTGCCGAGGTAGTTACAATGATGCCGCCTGGTAAAGCGGGCATGCCCACGGTTACCGGCCTGATGGCATAGTTGTTCAGGATATTTGATTCACCCAGCGTGTTGCTGCTGTCGATCCAGACTTTAATCGGATAGAAGCCATCAGCAGGGAAACTGAACGTATGGGTAATCGTTGCGGAAGAATTGCTTCCGATAGCGGGAATGGTGCCGTTGCCGATGAGGATGGTGTCTCTGTAAAAGGAGATGGGCACGTTGGTTACCGGCACCGCTGTGCTGTTGAGCACTGTTGCGGTAACGGTGAATACATCTCCCGGGGCTGGATTGTTTTTACTGAAACTGATGTTGTTGGCGAAAATGCGCAGGTCGGTGGTTTCGTCTGTAACCATGGGACCGGTTTTGTAGGCGGTTTCAAAGGTATTGCCGTTGGCATCTGCGGCAAAGAATTTGTAGCCTGCCGTGCTGGTATTGATTTGGTGCGTGAACGTGTAGGTGTACACTACGCCTGTTGTGTAATCATTGCTGCTGCCTTCTTTCACCATGTTGAACACTCCTTCGTTCAGGTCGTTGAAATCCTGGTCGCCGTTCAGGTCGATGCCCAGTCTGGGGAATCCCTGTTGTGGTGCCAGGTTGTTGGGATGTTGGTACAGGATGCGGTAAGTGAAGTCGCCGGTTTGTCCCACGGAGGGTGATACGCCGGCATTGTTGTAGGCGGCATTGTTCAGGTACTGCAGGGAAGGCGGTGCGCCCGGGGTATAACCATTACCGCTTACCACCGTAGTCACGGAATCAACACCATTGGTGGTGGAGGTAATCTTGAGTTGGGCCGAGAAATTACCCACGGTATTGGGCGTAAAGGTCACGGGTAAAATGATGGTCCCATTTGCGGGAATAGTGGTTCCTGCGGAAGCATTGCTGGTAAAGGCAGGATCGCTGAACGATACATTGCCGAATACAATGGGTAGGTTCCCGGTATTGCGGACCGTGAAGTTGAACGTGGCGTTGGAGCCGGTGGCGATGTTGCCGAACTGGTGTCCGCCCGCGGGCTCAATGCTCCAACTGGCCGTGGCGGTGATGCTTGTTCCCTGAAGGATAGTACGGTATCGACCGGCCGTAGTGGTGAGCACGATGGAATCGATGAACGTGCCGGACGTGGTAGGTTGGAACCTGATGCGTATGGTATCGGAGGATTGCGCGGGTATAACAATGGGCGCGCTGCGCAATGTATTAAACGCCCCACCGATGGTGATGGTTTGAATGGCTTGGTCGGTAGCGCTGTTGTTGGTAACAATCAGTTCCTGTTCCGAAATCGTATTCTCGGGAACATTGGTATAATGAAGGGTATCGGAGGAAAGGGCCATGAGGTCTGTATAAAATTCCGCGCTGGCGGTAATGCTCCAGCTTCCTTCCTGGTTGCGGGTACGGAGGTAGAGGCGGTGGCTGCCGTTGGTTAGTCCGGAAGTATTGATGCTGGTGGAAATATTATTCAGGTCTGTGCCAGGTGTTACGGTTATTGCCGTTCCCGCGCCCTGGCCCGGATCGGTGTCAATAAAGTATTCCGCCGCTACAATGTTTTGTGCTGCGGCTGGTGTGGCGGGGTAGGAGATGTCTTCATTCACAATAAAATCTTTCACCTGCACAATGCTCCAGCTTCCTTCGCTGTTGCGTACACGGAT
Organism: uncultured Flavihumibacter sp.; assembly: GCA_946481605.1. The sequence goes on from CAMLPA010000602.1 coordinate 1,959, forward strand.
GTAAATGCGGTGTGTGCCCAGGCTCAATCCTGCGGTGTTCGCGGTTACCGTAAGGTTACTGATATCGGTAGCCGGCGTTATGTTAATGGCTGTTCCCGCTCCTGCACCGGGATCGGTATCAATAAAATATTCCGCGGCTATAATGTTTTGTGCCGTTGGTGGGGCAGAAGGATATTCCGGATCGACATCTACAATAAAATCACGTACCTGCGTAATGCTCCAGCTTCCTTCCTGGTTGCGTGTGCGCAGGTAGAGGCGGTGCGTGCCCAATGCAAGTCCTGCTGTGTTGATGGAAGTTGAAATGTTATTCAGATCAGTGCCTGGCGTAATAAGAACGGGTGTTCCCGCTCCGGTACCGGGATCGGTGTCGATAAAATATTCAGCGGCCACAATGTTTTGTGCCGCTGTTGGTGCAGAAGGATAGGCTGCATCAAAATCCACGATAAAATCGCGCACCTGCGTAATGCTCCAACCGCCTTCCTGGTTGCGGGTGCGCAGGTAAAGGCGGTGGGTGCCGTTTGTTAAGCCGGCCACGTTCACTATTACGGCTATATCTTGTAGTGAGGTGCCTGGTGTAAGGGTGATGGCTGTTCCTGCCCCTACACCGGGATCGGTATCAATAAAATATTCCGCCGCCACAATCGGGAGTGCGGCAGGCGGTGTACTTTGGTAAACGATATCCTGGTCGTAAAGAAAATCATGTACCTGTGTAAGGCTCCATCTTCCGGCTGCGTTTCTCACTCTTATGTACAAATGATGAATGCCGTTGCTTAACCCACTTACGTTTATCCCTGCGTTCAGTGCACTGATATTGCCTGTTGGTGTAATGGTTATGGGCGTTGCTGCGCCGAAACCGGGATCGACGTCTATGAAATATTCC
>CAMLPA010000603.1 GCA_946481605.1 uncultured Flavihumibacter sp.
CGGAGCCGGTGTACGAACTCACGCCCCTGATGTAAAAATCGGCGGCGTCTTCACCCGGTTGCCCGGAGCGCTGCTGCGCGAAGAAACCCGGCAGACGTCCCACAAGGGAGTTCTGTAAACTCGCCGAAGGGCTCTGCCTGATCTCTGTTCCGGACACACTGCTTACGGCACCGGTGTTGGTGATTTTTTTCTTTCTGCCATAGCCCACCACCATTACTTCGTCCATTCCCTTTGTATCTGTTTCCAGCACAATGCGCAGCACTTCTTTTCCCGAAGCGTCTTCGGTACGGGTAACGTAGCCTACACTGGATACTTCCAGGATAGCAGTATTGGTTTTGGTGAGCACCAGCGAGAACCTTCCGTTCTCATCGGTGGTTACAGCGTTGTTGGGATTCGCTTTTTCGGCTACCGTAGCGCCTTCCAGCGGCAGCTTCCCATCGGTAACGGTTCCTTTCACCGCTTTTCCCTGGGTAAAGGCGGCCGTTGCCATACAAAGCAGCAGCGCCAAACAGGCAGTTATTTTATACATAGCGTTGGTATTGGTTTGAATGATGTGATTATTCCCAGCCGGTATTCTGCTCCAGCATTTTTCCCTTTTCAATTTCTCCCACCGGAATCGGATACCGGTACATCCGTTCTTCAAATACAGTGTTTAACACCGGGCGGTCGTAGGTGTAGGTGTAGCTGTTATCGGGGGTTTTTACCACGGTAACGCCGGTCAGTGTTTTACTTTGAAGCAGCGAAGCGCCGATCTTCCAGCGACGGATATCCCAGAAACGGTGTTCTTCAAAAGCCAGTTCCAGCCTTCTTTCCTTTCTTACCAGTTCACGAAACGCTGTTGTGGAAAGACTTCTGCTGATCGTGTACGGAACAAGTCCCGCGCGTTGACGAATACTTTCAACGGCTTTGAACGCGTCCTCCGGTGGTGCGGCGCTGGCCTCATTGGCCGCTTCAGCATAGTTCAGCAATACCTCTGCATACCTGAAAATGATGGAACTGTGGTTGGTGGCGGAATACGCGGAACCAGTAGTGAAGCTGCCCATGAATTTGCGCATGAAGTAGCCTGTTTGAGAACCGGCATAGTCGCGGCCTCCATCATAAAGTTCCACTGGCCTGCCCAACCAGGAAAGCCCGTTGTAAAATACCGTGGCGGCCAAACGCGGATCACGGTTCAGATATGGTTTCTGCGGGTCATACCCGGAAGTAGGATCTGAAATTTCCTTTCCGTTCTTCATAGGAAAGGCGTCCACCAGGTTTTGGGTGGGATTGATCAACCCGTTGCCCGTACCATTACCGGAATATCCGGTTGGACCGTAGTTGGTTTCAATACCGGTGCTGGTGGCAGATTGAAAAGCAAGAATGGTTTCCGTTGTTTTACGCGTGGTGAACAAGGTGGTGAAGTTGGAGAACAGCGAAAAATTACCGAGGTTCATCACGTCCTTTGCTGCATCGGCGGCGCGTTGCCATTTCGCCACATCGTTGGCGGGGTTGTTCAACGGGCTGGCGGCATACAACAGGGTGCGCGCCTTCAGCGCCAGCACGGCACCGCGGGTAATGCGCCCCAAGTCGCCATCTTTCAGGTCCGCATCTTTCACGACCAGTTCACGGATGGCATCGCATTCGGCAACGATATACGCCACGCATTCCTCGTAACTATTGCGGGGCACATCAAGGTTGTCTTCAAGTGTGAAAATTTTATCGCCTACTAATGGAACCCCGCCCCATCTTTTTACCATTTCAAAATAAAAAAGCGCGCGGAGGAAACGGGCCTCGGCTTTCCATTCGGAGACAAGTCCGGGTGTACGAACGGGTACCATATCTACTTTTGCCAGGAAGGTGTTTACTTTCCGGATGCCCGTATAGTATTTGCTCCACACGTTATCGGGCATGTTCCATGCCGTCCATCTTCCGTTCACAAAAGTTTCCACGGTACTGTTGGGGTAACGGTACACCGCATCATCCGTACCTGCGTCGAGGAGGGCGTTGCTGCCAATGCCCGCGAAATTATTGGGCATAGTGGCGTAGATGTTCATGAGGAACTGCCTGGCGTAGTTGCCCACACTGTCTTTCGGGTCGAACACCACTGATTCATCCCAGCGTTCCAGCGGGTAGTCTTCGTTTGTTTTCTTGCAGCCCGCATTGGCAAGAACCAGCGTGAGCGCAATGCTGTATAGTGCGTTTTTGAGCATGGTGCTAGAATTTTATGTTTACGCCTGCGTTGAAGGCTTTAAGGTTAGGATAACCGGCCACGGAAGTATATTCAGGATCGAACCGGTTCTCTTTGCTGAAGGTGAGCAGATTGAAACCGTTCAGGAAGAACTTCGCGTTCGACAACCGGATTGCGTTTACCCATTTGCGTGGCAGCGCATAAGCCAGTTCCACGTTCTTTAACCGCAGGTAATTGCCGGAGCGCACCCAGAAGGAAGAAGTGGTATGGTTGTTCACGTTGGTGCCTGCGGTCAATCGCGGATACGTTGCCGTTGCAGCGGTTGCCGGTGTCCAGCGGTCGAGGTGGTGCGCCTGCGCCTGCTGGTAGCCGCCGCCTGAAAAAGGCTGGAACTCCCATTCGCTGGTGCCGGAGAGCAGCACATCGCGGTTGGCCGCACCCTGGAGCAGGAAACTGAATTCGATCCCCGCATACGCAATACCAGCCTGGAAACCTCCGTAAATCAATGGTTTCGTATTGCGGATGGCGGCCATATCATAACGGTTGATCACCCCATCACTATTAAGGTCTCTGTATTTGATGTCACCCGGAACTGGCGCATATCCTTCCAGTGTTGGAATCTTATTGGCCACATCTGCTTCGGAATAAAAGCCATCGGCAAT
>CAMLPA010000604.1 GCA_946481605.1 uncultured Flavihumibacter sp.
TACGCCGATTTCAACCTGTTGTATTGTTGAATATTGGTGTTCTCGTAATACATCCGCTGGAAATTAAGTATCTGAAAGCCGAATGCGCCGCGCATGGTGATGCCCAGATCGAAATCCTTGTAACGAAAATTATTGTTCCACCCGGCATAATACTTCGGCAGGCCATTGCCCAATACTTTTTTATCTTCAAAAGCGTGGTCGAAATCATCGTAGTTCACGGGTTTGCCATCACGTCCTTCATAAATCCATTTGCCGTCGGCATCCACATCAATCACTTTAAAACCGTAAAAGCTGCCGATGTCGTTTCCAATCTCCACAATATGGGTGAAGGTTTGAATGGGTTCACCTGTACCGCCGGTTGTGAAATAATTGTTGGTAAGCTTATAAGCATCGTTGGAAAGACTCACAAGTTTATTGGTATTGGAAGAGAAGTTAACGCTGGTGTTCCACACAAATGATTTGGTTTGAACGGGCATGAAGTTCAGGATCACTTCTATCCCTTTGTTCTGCATCTTGCCAACATTGGCCCTGGTGGTAGAATAGAGGTTGGGCGGACTGGGTACCTGGTAATCGTACAACAGGCCGTTGATGTTGCGGATGTAGTAATCCACACTTCCCGAGATTCTTCCTTTCAACATGCTGAAGTCCATCCCGATATTGCTTTCGTGCTTTTCCTCCCACCGCAGGTTTGGATTCGGATTTTGGGAAGGCGTAAGGGTTTGTATCCACTGGCCGTTCATGTAATAGAAGCTGCCATAATTCAGCAATGCCACACCCAGGAACAGGTTGGAAGGTTGTGTTCCGGTAACACCATATCCGGCACGCAGCTTAATGTCATCAAACAGGGTTTGGTTTTCCATGAATGCCTCGCGTGTAAGCCGCCAACCCACAGAGAGCGCGGGGAAAAGCCCCCAGGGTTTTTCGGTTCCGTACAACTGGCTGGCAGCTTCATAACGCAGGCTTCCCAGCAAAAGGTATTTGTCTTTATAACTGTAGGTCATCCTGCCGAAGAAACCGATCAGGTTGGTTACGCCACGGTAGCTGTAAATGGGAGCGAGTCCTTCTTTCAGCGCCTTTCCGGTACCCATGTTGTTGTAGCTGAACAGGTCGGTGGGGAAGTCCCAGTTCTGCATCCAGTGGTTCTTGCTGTCGTTTTCCTGGTAGCTGTAACCGCCCAGCAGGGAGAAGCGGTGGTCTGAAATACTTTTGGAATATTCAGCCGTGAGTTCCAAGAGCCGATCGATGGATTCTACCCCTCCTGTAGAGGCGAAACCGTTGCGGGAATCGCGCAGGTTTGAAATGTGTTGTTTTGTTTCGGCATAGCCCCTGCTCTGGTTGTATTTGGTGTAAGAGAGCAACGCGTTCAAACGCAGGCCGCGTACAGGCAGGAATGTAATGTTGGTATTGTACCGGTTGTTCTGGGAAGTGTTGCGCCCATCACTCTCGAAGATGCGGGCCAGGGGATTCTCATAATTGAATTGCCCGGTTTCCTCGTGCCAACTGCCATTATTATTGTAAACGGGAGCAGTGGGATTTCTGATCAGCGCCTGTCGGTAGGTGTAGCCACTGAAACTGACCCCGTCACCTGTGGTATTGTACCTGTTCTGTGAACTGATGATGCCGAAGTTGAACTTCAGTTTGTTGTTGAACATGTTATGGTTGATGTCCACTCTTCCTGTAAAGGTATTGTTGTCTGATTTTTTGAACACGCCTTCCAGGAAGCGGAAGTTCACGTTAGCCAGATAGTTGGTGGTGCTGTTGCCGCCGCGGAACGTAAGGTTGTGTACGTGTGTGATGGGGGTTTGAGAAATTTCATCGAGCCAGTTGGTGTTGCTGCCGAGGTCGTAATTAGCATCACGGTCGCCTGCCGCTATCTGTGCACGGTAGTCTTCGGCGGTGAGCATATCCAGTTTGCGGGCGATGGTTTGTGTACTTACCGATCCGCTGTATTCCACGGCATTGGTATAAGTTCCGCTGGCGCGGCGTGTGGTAACGATGATCACCCCGTTGGTGCCGCGTGTACCATAAATGGCGGCGGCGGAGCCATCTTTCAGTACATCTATTGATTCAATGTCTTCCGGCGCCACAGTTTTCAGGTCGCCCGGAATACCATCTATCAGCACAAGGGGGTTGGAGTTGGCCCCGAGTATAGTGGTACTTCCGCGCAACAGTATCTGCGAACCACTGGTGGGGTCGCCGCTGGGGGAGGCAATCGAGAGTCCCGCCACTTTGCCCTGCAACAACTGACCTGCGTCCAGCACCACGCCTTTGGTGAAGTTCTCGGCCTTTACGGTGGCCACGGAACTGGTTACTTCACCCTTCTTCTGTGTGCCGTAACCGATCACCACCACCTCGGTTAAATTGCTCGCCTCCGTCTGAAGCTTAATGTTGACCGTAGTTCTTCCGGACACCGATACGTCTTGCGGAATGAATCCGATAGAAGAGAAGTTCAGCACCGCGTCAGACTTCGATACAGTAATACTGAAACTACCATCAGATAGGGTGGCCACGGAATTTTTCGTGCCTGTTTCTGTTATGGTAACACCGGGAATCCCTGTTCCTGAGCTGTCGCTAACTGTTCCACTCACTGTTTTTTTCTGTGGCGTGTTTGTGGTAGTAACCGCAATGCCTGATGAGGTAGTAGTTAAAGAAGCATGTTCCGTATTTTCAATCCGGCTTTTCGAAATTACGGTATAGTAGTTGGGCTTTACGTACAGGAACACGAGATCGTGGGGGTAAAGAATGGCTTTCAGCATTTCTTCGGTCGATTTATTGGCGTTGAAATCGTAGGAAGTTTGTTTGCCCTTCAGCAATTCGC
>CAMLPA010000605.1 GCA_946481605.1 uncultured Flavihumibacter sp.
CAATGAAAGCGACCACACAACTGATTCACAGCATTCCCGTAGATGAACAGACCGGCGCCATCGCCGTACCCATCTACCAGACCTCCACTTTTGTTCAGGAAGCCCCGGGCATCAACAAAGGATTCGATTATTCCCGCAGCAATAACCCTACCCGTGCCACCCTCGAAAAAATTGTGGCTGAACTGGAAGGTGGCAGCACAGGCCTGGCCTTCGCGAGCGGTCTCGCGGCCATCGACAACGTCATTAAACTCCTCCGCAGTGGTGATGAAGTGGTTGCAGTAGATGATATTTACGGCGGGGCCTTTCGCCTGTTCGATAAAGTATATTCCCAGTACGGCATCAAAGTAATTTATGTAGATACCGCCGACCTGCGGGAAATCAAAAGGGCCATCACGCCCGCCACCAGGCTCATCTGGCTGGAAACACCCACGAACCCGACACTCAAAATTTCAGACATAGCGGCCATCGCGGAACTGGCGCATGCCCACCGCGCATTGCTTTGCGTAGACAATACCTTTGCCACCCCGGTTCTGCAACAACCCTTAAAACTGGGTGCCGACATTGTGGTACACAGCGCCACCAAATACCTCGGCGGACACAGCGACATCATTGCGGGTATTGTAGTGACCGCTGAACCTGAACTGGGCGCAAGGCTCAAATTCTTCCAGAACGCCACAGGCAATATCCTGGGCCCGTTCGACAGCTTCCTGCTGATCCGCGGACTCGAAACTTTGCATCTCCGTGTGCGCGAACATTGCAGGAACGCGCTTGCCATCGCAAAGTACCTGGAGCAACATCCGGCGGTTGACAAAGTATTTTACCCCGGACTATCCTCCCACCCCAACCATTTGCTGGCGGCCAAACAACAATCGGCATTCGGTGGTGTGGTATCTTTTACTCTGAAAGACGATACCGAAGCAGCGGCAAATGCATTCGTTACGTCAACGGAGTTGTTCAAACTGGCGGAAAGTCTGGGCGGCATCAAAAGCCTGCTCTGCCATCCCGCGCAGATGACGCACAAATCTATTCCCGCGGATATCCGTCGTGCCAACGGAGTGGCCGATAGCCTGATCAGGCTGAGCATCGGACTCGAAGACAGCGAAGACCTTATCAACGACCTCGAGCAGGCATTCCTCAATTTCTATCAACCCATCATAAAAAAACACGCGCCGGCTTTTGCCTGAGCGTCACTTATTCATCAATAAAAATCTGAACACGATAACCATGGAGGCACACAAACAATTAACGATCGGACTTTTCGGTTTTGGCGTAGTAGGCGAAGGATTGTACAAAGTTTTGCAGAAAACGCCCTCACTGAAAGCATCCATCAAAAAGGTCTGTATAAAAGATGCGGCTAAAAAAAGGAATGCGCCGGCAGAGCTCTTCACCACCGATGCAAATGAACTGCTGAACGATGCGGAAATTAATGTGATCGTGGAAGTGATCAATGAAAGCGAGCCCGCTTTCCAGATCGTGAAAACCGCGCTGAACAACGGCAAAGACGTGGTGAGCGCAAGCAAAAAAATGATCGCCGAACACCTCACTGAATTGCTGGAGCTTCAGGAAAAAACGGGACATTCCATGCTGTACGAATCCGCTGCCTGCGCATCCATCCCGGTGATCCGTAACCTGGAAGAGTACTACGACAACGACCTGCTGCATTCCATCAAGGCTATCGTGAACGGGTCCACCAACTATATCCTCACCAAAATGTTCGAGGACAAACTGGAATTCAAACAGGCGCTGGTGCAGGCACAACAACTGGGTTTCGCAGAAGCCGATCCCAAACTGGACGTGGAAGGCTTCGATGCCGCCAACAAATGGACCTTCCTCCTCACCCATGCCTATGGCATCATCACGCGTACAGAAGGCATCGTATTCAACGGTATCCAGAACATCCAAGCCACCGACGCGAATGTTGCCCGTGAGAAAAATTACGAGATCAAACTCGTGGCCCAGGCACAGAAACTGGAGAACGGTAAAGTAGCCGCTTTCGTGCTGCCGCAATTCGTGAAACACGACGACCACCTGGCCTTCGTTAAGAACGAATACAACGGTGTGGTGATTGAAAGCGGTTTCGCCGACAAACAATTCTTCTACGGTAAAGGGGCAGGCAGTTTCCCTACCGCCTCCGCCGTACTGAGCGATATTGCCGCCCTCCGCTACCAATACAAATACGAATACAAAAAACTGTATCACCATACGCCGCACCAACTCGGCAACGAATTCTACATGCGCGTGTACGTGAGCTTCACCGACTGGAAACATATCCCCCGCGAGAAGTTCGAGTGGATCGAAGAATGGCATGCCCACGAAGAACGAAACTACCTCGTTGGCGTGATCGCGTTCAAGGAACTGGAACAAAACAACTGGTGGAAAGAAAACGCCACCTCGCTGATTGTTACGCCCGACGCAGTGATCGAAGACGTTGAAATCCGCAAGCTGAAGAAGAAGAGCCTGGAGCTGGCCGGTATTATCTAGTTGCCCCGTTAAACCACGGTACCCGGTGGCGCCGCTATAGCGGTGCCACCGGGTACCGTGGTTTTCTTCTAACCTACTCAGTGATTTTCTTTTTGCTGAAATGAACGTTTTCCCCGGTTTGGGGGAAAACCGGTGCCACCGACGTTGTTTTCTCACCCCGCAAGGGGTGTTTCCACGCCATCCTACTCGGTGATTTTCTTCTTAGCCCCCCACCCAACACTTTCAGCTTTGTTCCTATCTTGCAGGCATGAGCAGTTCATTCACGATTTCGCATTTAACGCATACACTTTCAGGAAAGAAAATACTGGATGATGTTTCTTTCTCCATTCAGC
>CAMLPA010000606.1 GCA_946481605.1 uncultured Flavihumibacter sp.
CGACCAGCAGTTTGGTGCCAGAGACAATGCACGAACGCCATTTCAATGGTCGGGAGAAGAACATGCCGGCTTCACTACCGGAGAACCCTGGATTAAAGTAAACCCCGATCATGTATATGTGAATGCGAAGGCTCAAGTTGAGGATCCGGATTCAGTGCTGAATTACTTCAGGAAAATGGCGCAGCTCCGCAAAGAAAGATTGGTGCTGGTGTACGGAGAATACCAGTTGGAAGAACCTTTTCACCAGCAACTATATGTGTACACGCGACGCATGAAGAAAGAAGGTGTGCTGGTGGTGCTGAACTTTTCCACGGAAGTGGTTCCCTTTCAATTGCCCCACTGGTTCACGCTCAAAGAAGTATTGCTCAATAACGTCAATGTATTTCAGATGAATGAAACTACATTAACCCTCCTGCCTTACCAGGCCCTTATTCTTGATTGCAAAAGCCAATAATATGGAAGATAAATACAAGCTATTACCGGGGCAGCCCCACCCGTTGGGGGCCACCGTTTTTCCCGATGGCGTCAACTTCGCGATCTTCTGTGAACACGGGGAAAAAGTGGAACTGTGTTTGTTCAGCAACGAATTGCCCGCGGCAGAAGAGATAATCATTCAGTTGCAGGAACGCACCGACCATACCTGGCACGGATTCGTAAAAGGGTTGAAGCCGGGTCAATGTTACGGCTTCCGCATACACGGTCCTTATGATCCGGCACAGGGCCACCGCTTCAATCCGAATAAATTGCTCATGGATCCTTATGCGAAAGCCATCGCGGGGAACATCGAATGGCACGATCACCTGTTCGGTTATGAGATGGGCCATGAACAGAAAGATCTTAGCTTCAGTACACACAACAGCGCACCCTATGTGCCCAAATCTGTGGTGGTAGACGATGGATTTGATTGGGAAGGTGACAGGCCCCCGGGAACGCCTTACCACAAAACGGTCATTTATGAAATGCATGTAAAAGGGTTCTCCCAACTGCATCCGGAGATACCCGAAAATATCCGCGGTAGTTTTGCCGCCATCGCCACTCCAGCCGCGGTAAGCTATCTCAAAGAACTGGGCGTTACAGCCGTGGAACTGCTGCCCGTGCAGCAATTTGAAGCCGACAGGCATCTTGTGGAGAAAGGCCTCACGAATTACTGGGGGTACAATACCATCGGCTTTTTCTCACCCGAAGCTGCTTATGCCTCCTCAGGGCTGAAAGGGGAACAGGTTACTGAGTTCAAGGAAATGGTGAAAGCACTGCACAAAGAAGGCATAGAAGTGATTCTGGATGTCGTGTTCAACCACACGGGAGAAGGCAATCACATGGGGCCGACGCTTTGTTTCAGAGGCATCGACAACAGCGCTTATTACCGGCTGGATGATGATAAAAGGTATAACGTAGATTACACAGGCACCGGCAATACCCTTAATGCGTACCAGCCACACGTACTCCGGCTCATTATGGACAGTCTGCGCTATTGGGTAAGGGAAATGCACGTGGATGGATTTCGTTTCGATCTGGCGGCTACGCTTGCCCGTGAATTGAAAGACGTGAATGCGCTGAGCGGTTTCTTCGACATCATTTACCAGGATCCCGTGATCGGAAATGTAAAGCTGATCGCGGAACCCTGGGACCTGGGCGAAGATGGTTACATGGTGGGGCAATTCCCTTCGGGATGGGCGGAATGGAACGACAAGTACCGGGATTGCATGCGCGATTTCTGGCGCGGCGAACCAAGGAAGATCGCTGAATTCGGCACCCGCTTTACCGGTAGCGCGGATATTTACCGGAACGATTACCGTTCCCCCACCGCAAGCATTAACCTCGTGACCGCACATGACGGCTTTACCTTGAAGGACCTGGTTTCCTACAACGAAAAACACAACGAAGCCAATAAAGACGACAATACGGATGGCAGTGATGAAAACCGGTCCTGGAACTGTGGTGCCGAAGGGGACACCGAAGATGAAGCAGTAAATAGCTTAAGGCGGCAGCTACAGCGGAACTTTCTCGCCACACTGCTGCTTTCCCAGGGCGTGCCCATGTTGCTTTCCGGCGATGAGTTGGGAAACACCCAGTTTGGCAACAACAACGCTTATTGCCAGGATAATGAACTGTCGTGGCTGAAATGGGATAACATGGATGCCGACCTGCACACATTTGTAAAGAAACTGATACAGTTGCGTAAAAACCACCCCGTGTTCAGCCGCAGAGGCTGGTTCAAAGGATGGGAGTTTGATGCGGACAAAACAGATGATATCGCATGGTTCCAGCCCACAGGGGAATCTATGCAGGATGAATACTGGCGCGAAGAACAGGCGCAAAGCCTGATGGTGTTTCTCGACGGCAACGGCATTGACCTCCCCGACGAGGAAGGCAATAAAGTGACAGATAGGAACTTCCTGCTCTGTTTCCATGCCGGGGCGGAAGAAAAGGCGTTTCGTATGCCTGATGGGAAATTCGGGAAAGATTGGAAGGAGGAACTCCGTACAGCACCTCTTCCTGAAAATTCAAATGAAATTATAAAAGCAGGCAGCGATATCGTATTGCCACCACGAAGTGTAATCGTGTTTTCGTGCGACCCGGTTTGAGATTTTGAATTTTGAATGATGAATTTTGAATTAGTAATATACCCGGATACCAAAACATAGTCCTATAACCTTCCAGTTATCATCCATCATCCAAAATTCCCAGAGGTATGGTTTTAGTAAACCATAACGAAAAATAAGCTATGCTGAAAAGAGACGGGGCAAATCCAAGCGTATGGCAGGGAACTGCCGATCCATACATCGTAAAAAATAAAACGGGTAAAAAGG
>CAMLPA010000607.1 GCA_946481605.1 uncultured Flavihumibacter sp.
TCGTTCCCGGTTATACTGGATCGTTATACCGACATCACCGGGAAATCGCCACTGCTCCCCGAATTCGCCCTGGGTTTACATGTGGGCACTTACGCGGGGGGAACCTGGGGCCACGAAGCGCTCACCTCCGACACCTATGTGCTGGCCCTCGCAAGAAAGTTCAGGGAACTCGGCATTCCCGTGGATATCCTTCACCTCGATTCCGTATGGCGGATTTTTGGAAAGAACGGTGGAAAAGGTGCCACCTCCTTTGAATGGCGGGAAACATTCAAAAATCCGCGGCTCATGTTCGATAGTTTGTACAAGATGAACTATAAAATGGTGGGTATGCACATCCGGCCCCGGTTCGATAACGGGAATACGTTACAACTGCTGGATACGGCCCGTGAAAAAGGATATGTTTACCCTGAACCGGGCAACAAAGGGGAGTTCGTGAACTTCTTCGATTCCACCTCCGTGAACTGGTGGTGGAACCATGGCGTCATGCGCATCGCCTCCCAGGGCGCGATGTTCCTGAAAACCGATGAAGGAAGCGCCTTCGGCGGATTGGCCAATGAAAGTGATAAAACGGGTCCGACCGACGAAAAAGCACGGAAACTGCACAATATTTTTCCCCTCGCTTACGCGAAAGCGCCCTACAAAAAGTTCCGGGATTTTAACGGTATCAGGGGCATGAACCTCACCAGGGAAGGGTATGCTGGCATCCAAAGGTATCCGTACATTTTTGCCGGCGACTGGCCCAGTGAATGGCAGTATTTTGAACCCGTGATCAAAGCAGGACTCAATATCGGCGTCTCCGGTGTGGGCAACTGGGCGCATTGTATGGGTGGATTTGAACACAAAGCCGATCCCGAATTGTACATCCGCTGGTGCCAGTTCGGACTGATGAGCCCGGTGGCGCACCTCTTCGGAATGGACCACCCTGATTATAAAGAACCATGGCGTTATGGCGATTCTATTTTGAACATCTTTAAAAAATTTGATGCCCTACGCTACCAGCTCACGCCCTATCTCTATGCCGCCTCCAGGGAAATGTATGATAACGGAATGCCGTTGATGCGTGCCCTGGTATTGCATTATCAGCACGACGAACGCGTGTACAACATCACCGACCAGTATATGCTGGGACCATCGCTGATGGTATGCCCGGTTACTGTGAAAGGCGCACAAACCCGTACCGTGTATTTACCGGAAGGGGAGTGGGTGAATTTCTGGACAGGTTCCCGGCATAAAGGGAAACAATACCTGCACGTGGTAACCCCACTCGATGAAATGCCTATGTTCGTGAAAGCAGGTGGTATACTCCCCATGCAACCCGCAATGCTGTACCATGGCGAAAAGCCGGTGGACAAGATCACATTGCACATATATGATGGAGCGCCAGGCACCTATAAAATGTACCAGGATGATGGGAAAAGCCTGGACTATGAAAAAGGTAAATTTGCATTTACCAGCATCCAATTGCAGAAGGAGAAAAACACCAAAAAGCTTACGGTGAATAAACCATCAGGCAGTTTCGAAGTCTCCCCTGTAAAATATGTGCTCCGTTTTTATACGGAAGTAAAGCCGGTGAAAATCACCCTCAACGAGAGAGTGCTTTCAGACACTGAATGGCATTTTGATGCAACGAAGAAGATGGTCGTTGTAGAATATGCCGGCGATAATAGCAGGGAAATAAATATCTTGGTGCAGTAAAAACCAACTATGAACATTTCCTCTTTGAACTGGAACGCTTCGCTCTACGATACCAAGCATGATTTCGTTTCCAAATACGGTGAGGCCCTGCTCGATATCCTGGATGCAAAGCCCGGTGAAACCATTCTTGACGTAGGCTGCGGTACAGGCGACCTGGCCGCGCAGATAGCGGCTTCCGGCGCGCAGGTAACAGGCTTCGATTTCTCCCCGGACATGATCGACGCAGCTAAAAACAAGTTCCCCGATATTGAATTTCATGTGGCTTCCGCCAGTAACTTCCAGTTTCCCAATACCTTCGATGCCGTGTTCTCCAATGCCACCCTGCACTGGGTGCTGGATTATGAAGGCGCCGCACAGTGCATGTACAAGGCGCTCCGCAAAGGCGGCAGGCTGGTACTGGAGATGGGTGGAAAAGGCAACGTAGGCTCCATTGTTTCAGCCTTGCGGGCTGAATTGCGCAACAAAGGATTTGAAAAGAATGCGACAGCACAATGCTGGTATTTTCCTTCGTTGGCCGAATACGCCACAGTACTGGAGAAGGCCGGATTCAGGGTGCAATTCGCCACGCATTTCGACCGCCCCACCCCATTAAAAGAAGAAGGTATTGTGAACTGGTTGCGCATGTTCGGATCCGCATTCTTTGATGGAATGTCGGAAAATGAGGTGACTGAAGTGCTGCAACAGGTCCAGGAAAAACTCTGTCCGACCAACCTCATCAACGGCGTATGGACGGCAGACTATAAACGTTTGCGCGTGGTGGCCGTGAAAGAATAAGCTTATTGCGGCTTGTAAGTCACGATGTCAATACCGATCCCGTTGGGATCCGTGATGGCGAAATGCCGGTCGCCCCAGGGTTCGTCGCGTAAGGAAATGACTATGGGAATATGCTTTGCAGTAATCTCTTTGTACACCTCATCCACATTGTCGACCTCTATCGTCAGGAACATCCCCTTTCCTGGAAATGCCGGTTGAAAAACTGGTTGCTGACTGGGGTGATCCGGTAACAGAAAAGCCAGTTCAGCCTGCTTTCCAGGCGTGTGCATCAACAGGTAGAAATCATTTTCAAAGGTGATCCCGAAATGCAATACTTCCTGGTAAAATG
>CAMLPA010000608.1 GCA_946481605.1 uncultured Flavihumibacter sp.
ATTCCCCGGTTTCACCTTCGCATACCCACGCCACTTCTCAATCACCCTTTCCATATCCTGCGGAATATCGCTGTTGAATAGTATAAACTCTTTTGTACCCGGATGCACAAAACCGAGTTCCTTCGCGTGCAACGCGTGCCGTGAACATATTTCGAAGCAATTGTCCACGAACTGCTTGTATTTCGTGAACACGGTTCCTTTCACGATCTTATCGCCACCGTAAAAATCATCGTTGAAGAGCGGATGACCCAGGTGTTTCATGTGTACGCGGATCTGGTGGGTTCTGCCCGTTTCCAATCTGCATTCTACCAGTGTTACATAACCGAAACGTTCCAGCACTTTGTAATGGGTAATGGCATCTTTTCCATATTCCCCTTCAGGATAGGCTTCAAACAACTTCCGGAATCGCTGGTGACGGCCCACATGCGCAATGATGGTACCTTCTTCTTCCTGCACATCTCCCCAAACCAGGGCGATGTACCGGCGGTGTACCGTATGGTCGAAGAATTGTTTGGCCAGTGAACTCACTGCTTTGGAGGTTTTGGCCAGCACCATCAATCCGCTGGTGTTTTTGTCGATGCGGTGCACCAGTCCGAAGCGGGGCAGTGTTTCTTCGCTGATGGCTTTGTTCTGCTGCTGCAGGTACCAGGCTACGCCGTTGATGAGCGTGCCGGATCTGTTGCCGGAGCCCGGATGTACCACCAGTCCGGCGGGCTTGTTGATGATGATGAT
This sequence comes from uncultured Flavihumibacter sp., assembly GCA_946481605.1. The sequence continues at coordinate 733 of CAMLPA010000608.1, forward strand.
ATCCTCGTCCTCATGGAAGATGTTGAGAGGCATCTCTTCCGGGATAATCTCTTCACCAATATGTTCGCGGTCGGAATAGACCACGATTTCCATGTTTGCCTTCACTTTAAAGTTCGATTTCACCTGCTTGCCATCCACGAGTACCCGACCGGCCTCAATGGCCTGCTGCACTTTGTTGCGCGTGGCGCCTTCAATCCGGTTCATCAGGAACTTGTCGATGCGGTAAGGCTCCTGTCCTTTGTTGGTTACAATAGTCTGGCGTTCATACAGTTCTTCCGAACTTTCCTGCAAATCCTTGTCATCATCCATCATCAGCGTGAATTTAGTGGGCTTCCGTTAACTTTGCAATATTATGAAGGAAAGCCGACTTATTCACCTTACAGACCTGGGCAGAAAGGAATACAAGGAAACATGGGACCTCCAGGAGACGATTTTGAAAAAAAACCTGGATGCCAAAGCGAATGCGCGGGAAGAAGGTATTACCGATCCCGATCTCGTACCCACAAAGCACCAGGTTTTACTGGTGGAACATCCTCCGGTATATACTTTGGGGAAAAGTGGCCACATGGAACATGTGCTGATATCTGAAGAAGAACAAAGGGAGAAAGGAATTTCTTTCTTCAAAATAAACAGGGGTGGGGACATTACTTTTCACGGACCCGGACAACTAGTAGGATACCCCATACTTGATCTTGAAAAGTTTTATACCGACATCGGCAAATACCTCCGCAACCTGGAAGAAGTGGTGATTCGTGTACTGGCGGATTATGGGTTAAAAGGCGAACGCTCTCCCGGAGAAACCGGCGTTTGGCTGGACGCCTCCATCAAAGGAAAAGAGCGTAAGATTTGTGCAATGGGCGTGCGGTGCAGCCGATGGATCACCATGCATGGCTTCGCATTCAATCTAAATACCGATCTTTCTTACTTCAATTATATCGTGCCCTGCGGTATTCAGGATAAAGCGGTGACCTCCCTTCAAAAAGAATTGGGATACGAACTGGATATGGAGGCAGTGAAATCCAAATGGAAACACTATTTCAGCGAAGTGTTCGAAGTTGCTTACGCGGATACTGTAATCGCCTAGAAATCTTTCGGGATATACAACTTGTGCCGTTCTTTCAACTTATCGCCTTCAAACAATTCAAACCAGTACCAGCCCGATTTTATAAAGTTCGCCTTATCCAATGTGAGCGTTCCGGGTTTGATCTTTTCCAGTTCAAAAAGGAAATCGTTGGTATCAAACTCGAAGAACCGCACTTTATAAGGTTGTTGCAGCGGCGGTAAAGAAAGCTGCACATTACCGTCTTTTCCGGTGAATACATACAGGGATGGCCTGTAAATTTCTTTGGGAACGAACGGCCTGATCTGTAAGGTATCTTTCGTGAGGAACAGCAGGGTATCCTTTGTTCTGTATAATACGGAATCGCGGAACCTTTTCAGTTGGGAATCGTAGATCATCCCCGCAAGGGAATCCTTCACTTTAATATATACTGGCTGACCTGTGGAAGGGGGAAGATTGGTTGCGCCCGGAATTCTTCCAGTAGAAACGTTACCCGTGGTGATATTAGATGGCTCCTGGGCTGAACTCGTATCCAGCACGGCCTTTTGTGGTGTGGAGAAAACATATTTTCCGCTGTCCAAAAGGATATACAACCGGTAATACATGCTGTCGTGCGGCGCGGAAACATCCATGAAGCCGTTTTCCGGAAGATTGGGATCCGGTAACGTAAGAATAGACTTGTAAGGATTTTTTCCTGTAGGAGACCGCTGGATGGTCAACTGTCGCACGTTGGGGTACTGGTTGCGCCAACTGATCACGGGTTTGCCCTTTTCTCTTTTTTTAACGGAGAAGTCTGGTAAGGTATCCTGCCCGTAAGAAAGGGTTACACTGAAAATTAAAACGAGAATTGCCCAAAGCCTTTGCATGGGCACAAAGATAAGGTTTTGCTCCGCTTAGAAAAGTAGCGCGCCTGCGGGAAGGGAACGATTGCCCTGTAAGCCGCCGCAATGCACGGCCAGCACCTTTGCCCCATGCGGGAAACGCCCTTTGTTAAATAA
>CAMLPA010000609.1 GCA_946481605.1 uncultured Flavihumibacter sp.
TCAAACGTTGCGTCCTGCGAACTGCGAGGAACGAGCAGTGAAGCAGGCTCCTGCGGGGAACGAAGTAATAGCGAGAAAATCTTACTCACCCCTTTTGTCCTTCTAATGACTTCAAGTGAAAATAACTCCAATAAAAAAAGGAACAAGCACGCAGCAGTTTCAACCACTCCTTGCGTCCTTGCTCCCTGCGAACTGCGAGGAACGAGCAGTGAAGCAGGCTCCTTCGAAGCACAAGCATTCACGTGAAACTTACCTAAGCCTCCGCCATATCCGGAATAGCCTCCGCCTTATAACTTCCCGCGTCCAGCTTCTCCTTCGTTTCCTCAAACGCTTTCAGCGTAAGCGCGATATCTTCATCTGTATGCACAGCGGTAGGAATCAAACGGTAAATAATATGTCCTTTCGGAATAACCGGGTATACCACGATAGAGCAGAAAATATTGTAGTTCTCGCGCAGGTCCATCACCATGGCTGTTGCTTCTTCCACGCCACCTTTCATGTAAACGGGCGTTACCACGGAATCTGTTTTACCGATATCGAACCCTTTTTCTTTCAGGCCGTTCTGCAGTTTTAAAGCGTTCTCCCACAGCTTCGCTTTCATTTCCGGATGTTTACGCATCAGTTCCACCCTTTTCAGGTGACCGATCACCAGGGGCAGGGGAACAGACTTCGCGAAGATTTGTGAACGAAGATTGTAGCGGAGGTAATCGATGATGGCTTTGTCGCCGCTGATGAATGCGCCGATAGAAGCCCCGGATTTCGCGAAAGTATTGAACAGCAAATCTATCTTATCCTGGATACCTTGTTCTTCACCGGTACCGGCGCCTGTTTTACCGAGGGTACCGAAGCCGTGTGCATCGTCAACCAGTAACCGGAAGTCAAATTTATCTTTCAGGTCGGCGATTTCTTTCAGTTTGCCCTGGTCGCCGGCCATACCGAAAACACCTTCGGTTACCACGAGGATACCGCCACCGGAGGTTTTAATCATTTCGGTGGCGCGTTTCAGTTGTTTTTCGCAATCTTCAATATCATTGTGTTTGAACACATAACGGTGACCCTGGTGGAGCCGGAGTCCGTCGATGATGCTGGCGTGGCATTCCGCGTCGTAAACGATCACGTCGCGGCGGGTACAAATGGCGTCGATGGTGCTCATAATGCCCTGGTAGCCGTAGTTCAGGAGGCAGGTATCTTCCTTGCCCATGTAATCGGACAGTTCTTTTTCGAGTTGCTCGTGGTAGTTGGTGTTACCGCTCATCATGCGGGCGCCCATGGGGGAGGCCAGTCCGTAATCGGCGGCGGCCTTCGCGTCGGCTGCCCGTACTTCGGGGTGGTTGGCGAGGCCCAGGTAATTGTTCAGGCTCCAAACGATCTTTTCTTTACCGCGGAAAAACATCCGGGTGCCGATTTCTCCTTCCAGTTTCGGGAAGGCGAAATAACCATGTGCTCTCTCACGGTGCTGGCCAATAGGGCCCTGGTTACTCAGTAAGCGTTCAAAAATATCTGCCATATACTCCTGTTAATTAATTGAAAATTTGTGCAAAGGTAAAAAAAACTGTTGTGAAAGGGCAGTTTTCGTGGAAACGGTTCATGGGAAAACTGTATCTGAATCTGGTATTATTCACGTTATGTTAAAACGCATAGTTCGGGAGATGTAGTAGCTTTACGCCTTCATTTTAAGTAAGTTGACCTTTTAAGAATGCCTAAAACATACCGCAAAAGCATGAAAAGAGCCGTTTTTACCGGGGTCCTGGCGGCCCTCTCTGCCCTGAGTTTCGCTCAGAAACCCGCTCCGGCAGGTATTACCCGCCCTAAACTGGTGGTGGGTATCGTGGTGGACCAGATGCGTTGGGATTTTCTCTACCGTTATTACGACCGTTACGAAGCCAACGGCGGCTTTAAAAGACTGGTTAACCAGGGGTTTACCTGTGAAAATACTTTTATTCCTTATGCACCCACCATTACGGCTTGCGGACATGCCTGCGTGTACACGGGTTCTGTGCCGGCCATCAACGGGATCACCGGGAACGGCTGGTGGGACAGGGCCGAGGGCCGCTCCGTGTATTGCGTGGAAGATAAATCTGTGCAAACCGTAGGTGCTACCGGCTCCGCCGGGGAAATGAGCCCGAAAAACCTGCTCGCGACGACTATTACCGATGAACTTCGTTTGGCCACCAATTTCAGAAGCAAAACGATAGGCGTGGCCATTAAAGACCGTGGCGCCATTCTTCCCGCCGGACATGCTGCCAACGGCGCCTTCTGGTACGATGGTAAATCAGGCAAATGGATCAGCTCTACTTATTATGGGAAAGAATTGCCTTCCTGGGTGAACGCCTTCAATGATAAAAAACTGCCCGACCAGTATTTTGAAAAAGGATGGAACACCCTGTACCCCATCAATACTTATGCGCAGAGCACAGCGGATCAGAAGGAATATGAATCCAGGCCACTGGGCTCCTCGGCCGCAGGATTTCCTTACGAGTTGAAACGCTTTATTGGTAACAATTACGGCGCTATTTCCTCCACACCTTATGGCAATACTTTCACCCTTGAAATGGCCAAAGCTGCCTTACAGGGCGAACAACTGGGTAAAGGTAACTTCACTGATTTCCTGGCCGTAAGTCTTTCTTCCCCTGATTACATCGGGCATTCCTTCGGGCCCAATTCCATTGAAACGGAAGATGGTTACCTCAGGCTGGATAAAGACCTTGGCGCATTCCTGAACCACCTCGACCAACAGGTAGGGAAGGGGCAGTACCTCGTTTTTCTTACGGCAGATCACGGTGTGG
>CAMLPA010000610.1 GCA_946481605.1 uncultured Flavihumibacter sp.
GGCCCGGTAACCGCCGATCTGAAAGTGAAAATATCCACCACCGATGCGGATTTCGTGGTAAAACTGATTGACGTGTTCCCTGATAATTTTGAGTACCCGGCAGACTGGCCTACGGAAGCAGGGGCAAAAACAGATTATATCATGAATGGCTACCAAATGCTGGTGCGGGGAGAAATCATGCGCGGTCGCTACCGCAACAGCTTTGAAAAACCAATGGCCTTCACGCCCGGAAAAACGGAAACCGTGAAGTTCAAACTTCCGGACGTAGCGCACACTTTTAAAAAAGGACACCGCCTTATGATCCAGGTACAAAGTTCGTGGTTTCCCCTCGCGGACAGGAACCCGCAGCAGTTCGTGAACATCTACCAGGCTTCAGACAAAGATTTCGTTCCTTCGCTGATCATCATTGAACACAACGCTACCTCGGCTTCCAACATCGTGCTTCCGATCATTAAATAAACAAACACACGCTTACGATACCCCCTGTTAATTTTCAAAAAAGAAACAAAAAAACAAGAGATGAAAAAGACGTTAATGTCGTTTGCGCTGTTCGCAGCTTCGCTCACCACCATTGCCCAGGATGGGGGCATTCACATTATTCCGGAACCGGTAAAAGTCACTGCCGGGAAAGGACAATTTGTTTTGGGTAAAAAGCCCGTTGTGGCTTACGCGGATGAGAAACTGAAGAGCAGTGCCGCGTTCCTGACCGATTACCTCGAAAAAAATTACGGGGTGAGCGCGGAAGCACAAAAGGGAGGCGTAGGAAAAAAAATCCTGCTTTACCTTGATCCCACCCTGCAGAAAGATGGCGAATACAGGTTTGTATCCGATGCCAAAGCGGTGACCATTAAAGGGAAAGACCCGGCGGGGGTATTCTATGGAATCCAGACATTCATTCAATTGCTTCCTGTTGATAAAGGTGTTGCCCTCACCATACCTGCTGCGCAGGTGGAAGACTATCCGCGTTTCGCTTACCGCGGCATGCACCTCGATGTGGGCCGCCACTTCTTTCCGGTGGATTTTGTAAAACAATACATCGATTACATCGCGCTGCACAAAATGAACTATTTCCACTGGCACCTCACGGAAGATCAGGGCTGGCGCATAGAAATCAAAAAATATCCGAAACTCACGGAAGTTGGCGGTTTCCGCAATGGGACCATCATCGGCCGTTATCCGGGAACGGGCAACGACAACCAACGTTACGGTGGTTATTATACGCAGGAAGAAATCCGCGAGGTGGTACGTTACGCTGCAGCACGGCACATCACCATTATCCCGGAGATCGAACTGCCTGGTCATGCACTGGCCGCACTAACTTCATACCCTGAACTGGGTTGTACCGGAGGACCGTACGCCGTTGCGCAGACCTGGGGCGTATTCGACGATGTTTTCTGCGCCGGTAAAGAAAATACTTTCGCTTTCCTCCAAAACGTATTGGATGAAGTGATCACACTTTTCCCCTCCACTTATATCCATATCGGGGGAGATGAATGCCCTAAAAAAAGATGGGAAACCTGCCCCAATTGCCAGAAACGCATCAAAGATGAAAACCTGAAAGATGAACATGAACTACAGAGTTATTTCATCCGTCGTATCGAAAAGCACCTCAACAGCAAGGGTCGTCAGATCATAGGCTGGGATGAAATTCTTGAAGGCGGGCTCGCACCCAACGCCACCGTCATGAGCTGGAGAGGCGAAAAAGGCGGCATCGAAGCGGCGAAGCAAAAACACAACGTGATCATGACGCCGAACAGTCATTGTTATATCGACCATAGCCAGTCGAAAAAAGAAGACTCCGTTACCATCGGCGGTTACCTTCCGCTGGAAAAAGTATACGGCTACGATCCTTTACCCGCTGCGCTTACCGCGGAAGAAGCGAAATATGTACTGGGTGCGCAGGGCAATGTATGGACCGAATACATGCGTTACCCTTCCAAGGTGGAGTACATGATCTTCCCGAGAATGAGCGCTTTGGCCGAAGCCCTATGGTCGCCGAAAGCAGCAAAAAGCTGGGAGAAATTCAACCAGAAACTACCTGCCATGTACAAACGCTACGATTTGTGGCAAAGCGATTATAGTAAGGCGTATAAGAATGGAGAACAATGGGTGAAGTAATAGAATAAGATGTAACATAATAAAACTGGGTGTATCTTTTTTTGATACACCCTGTTTTATTTAAGTTCCCTGATGGAGACAATTTTGTTTATGCAAGTTCGGCGACCTCATTTTACATTTGAGACGTTCTTTAGCTGCTTTGGTCTTTTAATCGAAAATTTCATACGCCAGTACTCTTTTGGGATGTATGAACACAACAATACTTCTTTTACAATACATCACATCTGTATTGTAAAAACGCAATGATGCGAATCTCATCAACACGAGATCAGTTTAAACCCAAAGCCGGGCATTCCGGCTAATCCTGGCATTTGAATCCGTCTATGGATTCAGATCCTTAATAATGCTTTCAATCCTTCCTTTCAACTCAGCCTTTACATTTTCATAAGCGGCTTTGTTTTCAAGTGGTGCCTGAACACTGAAGTAAAACTTGATCTTCGGCTCGGTTCCTGAAGGGCGTGCTGATATTTTGCTCCCATCTTCCAGGATAAACTGCAATACATTTGATTTCGGCAGTTCAATCTTCCATTCTTCCCCAGTAAGTAGGTTTTTGCCTTTCTGCAATTCGTAGTCCAGCAACTGTACCACTTTCGCACCGTTGAGTGTTGCCGGTGGGTTGCTTCTGAAACGCTCCATCATTTCCGCGATTTCCTT
>CAMLPA010000611.1 GCA_946481605.1 uncultured Flavihumibacter sp.
TAAAGCAGGAATATTTTTTTTGCAAAGCGCTGAAAAAAGATATATTTGTACTAGTATAGTATAGTATAGAACAGTTGATTTGAAGGTGACATTTTTCATTTGTCGTTGCCTTCCTGTCCGCTGCTCGTACTTATTTTAAAGCCAATAATTGCTTATTATATGATCAGGAGATTTGCTTGCTGCATGTGGCGGATTACTGCCCATTCTTCCCGTTCGTTCCATTTTTTATTTTCCCTCACCTTTATTACAATGCTGTTTATGGCCGGGGATGTGGTTGCGCAAACACCATCGCGCATCACCATTACCGGTACTGTTAAAGACACTTCCGGCCGCGTGCTGGAAGGGGCCAGCGTGGTCACTAACACAAAGAATGCATTGTCTACCGCTACCGACAGGAACGGTAAATTTGTATTGGAAGTGCCCGTTGGTATTGAGTTCCGGGTTTCTTTCGTAGGATACCTGGAACAATCTTTCCAGGCCACAGCGTTGCGAAGGGAATTCACCATTGTTTTACACGAGGCATCCGCCGCTGGCGAAGAGATCGTGGTAACCGCTTTTGGAAAGAAGCAGCGCCGGGAAGCTGTGGTGGGCTCCGTTTCCAGCGTGAACCCGGAAGATCTCAAGATTCCCTCGAGTAACCTTACCAATGCATTGGCGGGGCAGGTAGCCGGGGTAATCGCGTTCCAGCGGATCGGCCAACCTGGTGCGGATAATTCCCAGTTTTTTATCCGTGGAGTAACCACATTGGGATACAGCGCCAGTCCGTTGATTCTGGTAGATAATATTGAATTGACCGCAAACGACCTTGCGCGTTTGCAGGTGGATGATATCGCCAGTTTCTCTATTCTGAAAGATGCCAGCGCCGCCGCACTATATGGCGCACGTGGCGCGAATGGCGTGATCCTGGTAACCACCAAAGAAGGTAAATCGGGTAAGGCGAAGATCAACTTCCGCATCGAGAACTCTTCTTCCCGCCCAACTAAAAACCTGGAACTGGCCGATCCCATCACCTTTATGAACGCGTTCAACGAAGCGGTGACTACACGCGATCCGCTCGCTACACCGTTCTTTACTCCCAACGAAATTATTAATACCAGGGCCACCCTGAACAAGGAACCTGGTCATAACCCCTACGTATATCCTGCGGTGGATTGGATGGATGTTTTGTTTAAAGACAAAACCACCACACGCAGGGCAAACTTTAGCGTATCTGGCGGAACGGATGTAACCAAGTATTATTTCGCCGGAAGTTACTCGCGCGACAATGGTATCATGGAAGTGAACCCGGTGAACAACTTTAATACCGGCATGAATTTCGAAAACTACCAGTTGCGTTCGAATATCAACGTGAAGGTGACCAAGACCACGGAAGCCGTGGTGCGTTTATGGGGGAATTTTAATGATTATACAGGACCTATTACAAGCTATGAATCTGGCATTGCCACTGATCTTTACGACCAGGCACTGCATACCAGTCCTGTTGCTTTCCCCGCTTTCTATCTGCCCGACAGCGCCACTATGCTGAACAACCATATTTTATTCGGTAACTCCTTGCGTTCGGGTAACCTGCTCCGTAACCCTTATGCCTCTCTGATGTATGGCTACAAGAACTTCTCTGAATCGCGGATATCCGCGCAGTTCGAACTGAACCAGGATTTCAATTTTATCACGAAAGGATTATCCTTCAGGGGAATTTTCAGTACCAACCGATATTCTTATTTTGACATCAGCAGGAACTATCTGCCTTTCTATTATTCCTGGAATACCTACGATCCTGCTTCCAACGAATACACCCTGCGCTGGCTGAACGATCAGCCGGGACAGGCACAGGAATTCCTCGGTTATAACGAAGGACAGAAAAACATCTTCAGTTATATCTACCTGCAAGGCGCACTGGATTACAACCGCGCTTTCGGGTTGCACAACCTGAGCGGCGCGCTCATCGGCACAAGGCAGCAAACATTATATGGCAACGCCGGCAGCTTGCTTAACTCTTTACCTTTCAGAAACCTTGGTCTTTCAGGAAGGGTGTCCTATTCTTATGATAGCCGCTACTTCGTGGAAGGAAACTTCGGTTACAATGGCTCTGAACGTTTCGCGCCCGATAACCGTTGGGGTTTCTTTCCCACAATTGGTGCGGGATGGGTGATTTCCAACGAAAAGTTCTGGGGCGGAAAAATCGCCGATTACATTACCCGGCTTAAACTGCGCGGGAGTTATGGTCTCGTAGGGAACGACAACATCGACAGCCGTCGTTTCTTCTACCTTTCCAGCGTAAGGCCCCGCGGCGGACCGCAGGCATGGTTCGGTACCAACAACAGTGTAACTATGAGCGGTACTGCCATCGATGCTTATCCCAATCCTGATGTTACCTGGGAAACAGGAAGAAAGTCGAACCTCGCACTGGAACTCACCATCGCGAAGAACCTGAACATCACCGCTGAAATTTACAAGGAACACCGCTACAATATTCTCATTCCGCGTGGATACATTCCCGTTACCGTTGGTATTGAAAGTTCCGCTGCCAATAACCTGCGGGCCAATCTTGGGGAAATGGATTCCAAAGGGCTGGACCTGAACCTGAGTTACAAAAAAACGTTCTCTAAAAACCTTTGGGCCTCCGTAATGGGGAACCTCACGGTCGCCTCCAGCAAGATCGTCAGCTTTGAAGAACCCGAATACAACTACGATTACCGCTTCATTACGGGACATCCCGGCGGACAACCATTCGGTTACATCGCGGAAAGACTTTTTGTGGACGA
>CAMLPA010000612.1 GCA_946481605.1 uncultured Flavihumibacter sp.
GCCAGTTGGTTATCCAGCGCGAGCAATTCGAAATAGGAAGCAGCAATTTCGGAGATGATATTGGTCACCATAAAATTCTTTCCTTCCACGGTGGCCAGGTAACGGAGCGATGCGGCCTTGGTCGCGTTCCGCAGTTTGTGCCAGATGTCCGCTTCCCATGTGGCATAGGCCGCGACGTTAAAATCGCCCAACGGCTCCGGCATTTCTTTCCCCGGCTTGATTTCCGTATTGGCCTCCATCGCGCCGATATTGGTGTACCGCGCCACCTTATCCACGCCCAGCCCTCCTTTCACACCCACAAAAGGCAGGTATTCGCCTTTGCGGGCACGGATTTCATTCCTGCTGATCTCGATCTCCTGTAACGTGATGTTCAGTTCCTGGTTATTACTTAAGGCGGTATCAATCAAAGCCGTCAGGTATGGATCTGAAAAGAATTGTTTCCAGTTGGCGGAAGCCATGTTTGTAGTATCCGAAGCAATGCTGTCGGTATAAGCCAACGGTGTTTCTTTGCGCTCCGTTCTTCCGGTGATCGACGGTGTTTTACAAGCGGTATAAGTGATCGCCAGAAAGGCGATCACTGCATATTTAGTGGTTTTTCTTTTTACCATGGTGCATCATTTCTTCTGTTAAAGGAACTTCGTCTTCTTTCTTAATGAGCTTACGGCCATCCGCAAGCGAAGCGAATATGTAGTACAATCCTGGCACGATGACCACACCGAATATGGTACCCAGCAACATGCCGCCCGCCGAAGAGGCGCCGATGGTGCGGTTGCCCAATGCCCCGGGACCAGTGGCGAAGACCAATGGAATTAATCCGGCCACGAAGGCGAACGAGGTCATGAGGATGGGACGGAAGCGCACTTTCGCGCCTTCTATCGCCGCTTCCAGGATGGTAGAACCCTCTTGTCTTTTCTGGACCGCGAATTCCACGATCAGCACGGCGTTCTTCCCCAGCAATCCCACCAGCATCACCAATCCTACCTGGGCGTAAATATCGTTGGAAAGGCCCATCAGTTTCAGCAACATGAAAGCCCCGAAAACACCGGCGGGAAGCGACAATACCACCGAGAGCGGGATGATGAAGCTTTCGTACTGCGCCGCCAGCACCATATATACGAAGGCCAGCACGATGATGAAGATGTACAACGCCTCGTTGCCCCGTTCCACTTCGTCCTTTGAAAGGCCCAGCCAGTCTATATCGTAGCCGCGGGGCAGGTTCTGCTTCGCCACTTCCTGTATGGCCCTGATGGCCTCGCCGCTGCTGAAACCTTTCGCGGGTGCACCATTGATGGCCGAAGAAGTGTACATGTTGAAACGGGTAATCTCGTTCAACCCCTGTGTTTTCTTCACTTTCATGAATGCGGAATACGGCACCATCTCATCGCGGTTGTTCTTCACGTAGAGATCGAGGATATCTTTCGGAAGCGCGCGGTATTCGGGCGAAGCCTGTACATATACTTTGAAAAATGTTCCGAAGCGGATGAAACCCTGTTCATAAGTACTGCCGATGAGAATAGACAGATTATCTAATGCTTTTCCGATGGAAACGCCTTTCTGCATAGCGGCCTGGTTGTCAATCTCCAGTTCGTACTGCGGATAGTTGGCTGCGAAGAAGGTGAACAGTCCTGTGAGTTCTTTCCGTTTTTTCAGTGCGGCCATAAAGGAATCGTTCACTTTTTCGAATTCCTTGTAATCACCGGTATTCGTTTTGTCCAGCAGGCGGAGTGAGAAACCTCCCGCTGCACCATATCCCGGAACGGCAGGTGGTTCAAAGAATTCAATGGTGGCGCCGGGAATATTTTTCGCGTCATGTTCCAGTTCCTCGATGATCTCGCGTGCGGAATGCTTGCGTTCTTTCCAGTCTTTCAGGTTGATGAGACAGGTGCCGGCGTTGGAACCGCGTCCTTCCGTCAGTACTTCGTAACCTGCCAGCGCCGAAACGGATTGCACGCCTTCCACGTGTTCGGCTACCTGTTGCAACTGCCGCGAAATATCATTGGTTCTTTCCAGTGTGGAACCGGGCGGCGTTTGAATGATGGCATAGATCATGCCCTGGTCCTCGCCCGGGATAAAGCCCGCAGGCAGCGTATGCGTGGTAAGCCAGATGCCACCGCAGAAGGCAAGGAGCAATGCAAAAGTAACAGTGCGCCTGTGCACGATACTGCGCAACAAAGAAGTGTAACGGTTCGTAAGCCCGTCGAACCTGCGGTTAAACCAATCCAGAAAACGGTTTACGGGCGTTTTCTTACGGGGATGCGCATGCGTATCTTTCAGAATCATCGCGCACAATACCGGGGTGAGCGTTAACGCCACGATACACGAGATCACGATAGACGAGGCCATGGTGATGGAGAACTGCCTGTAGAAAACACCGACGGGCCCCGACATAAACGCTACCGGCACGAATACTGCGGTCATGAGCAGGGTGATGGCGATGATGGCGCCGCTGATTTCGTTCAGCACTTTCTTAACAGCTTTATAGGGCGACAAATGTTCCTCGGCCATCTTCGCGTGCACGGCTTCCACCACTACGATAGCATCGTCCACCACAATACCGATGGCCAGCACCAGCGCGAACAGCGTGATGAGGTTAATGGTAAGCCCGAACATTTTCATACACATGAACGCACCAATCAGCGATACCGGTACCGCGAGTGTAGGAATAAGCGTGGAACGCCAGTCGCCGAGGAACAGGAACACCACGATGGCCACCAGGATGAACGCTTCGGCCAGCGTGTGCA
>CAMLPA010000613.1 GCA_946481605.1 uncultured Flavihumibacter sp.
TAAGGCAGTGGGTTGCGTGTTGCGGTACAAAGCCTTCACCTGTTTACCCTGCGCCGATAATGCCGCCAGCAAATGTGATCCAACTAAACCTGTGCCTCCTGTAACGAATATCATTGGGGAGAGAATTTTGAATGATGGATTTTGAATGATGAATTACCCTTGAACTTTGAAATTCAAAATAATTAATTCAACATTCAAATTTAATACGCGTAATAGCCCTTCCCCGTCTTCCGTCCCAGCTCATTGTTCCGTACTTTCTCCGCCTGAATGGGAGAAGGCTGAAACCGTGGCGCGTTACCACAGGCTTCATAAAGAGATGTGGTCACGGCGAAGTTCACATCGTTACCGATCATGTCCATCAGCCGGAAGGGGCCCATTTTGAAACCGGCGTTTTCCAACGCGGCATCTATCGTTTCAAAAGGCGCATTTGTTTGTTCCGCGATGCGCAATGCTTCCAGGTAATAATGTCTGGCCACGCGGTTCACGATAAAACCGGGCGCGTCTTTACAAACCACGGGCGTTTTACCAAGTTGTTGCGTGAAAGCAACAAGCGTGTCCATCACTTCGGTTGAAGTAGCATCACCTTTCACCACTTCCACCAGTTTCATGAGTGGTGCGGGATTGAAGAAATGCAGTCCTGCCACCCTTTCAGGATGCGGCAAAGCCGAAGCCAGTGCGGAAACGGAAAGAGAGGACGTGTTACTCGCCAGGATAGTATTGTCGTTGTTCTGAGCAGCCAGTTGGGAGAACAATGCAATTTTAGCGGGCATCTGCTCCACGATCGCTTCTATGATGATATCGGCCTTCACTTCGTTGGGGTCAGCAGAATACGCCAGTTTTTCCAGTGTGGCGTTCATGGTGGCTGCATCTATTCTTCCTTTGTTCAGTTGTTGTTCCAGGAATTGTTTATTCGATGCTTCCGCTTTGGCGAGCGCTCCGGTCTGGAGATCGAGCAGCAGCGTATCAAAACCGGCACGGGCACAAACGAGTGCTATTCCGCTACCCATTGTGCCCGCGCCGCATATTGCGATTTTTTTGTTCATCAAATAAATTTTGAATGATGAATTTCCCTAAGCCCCTTCAAACTGTTTCAAAAACCGTACATCGTTCTCACTGAACAGGCGAAGGTCTTTGATCTGGTATTTCAGCATGGTAATTCTTTCCACGCCCATGCCGAAGGCGAAGCCGGTGTATTTGTTGGGATCGATGCCGCAGTTTTCCAGCACTTTGGGGTGCACCATACCGCAACCCAGGATTTCCACCCAACCGGTATGTTTACAAACGTTGCAGCCTTTGCCACCGCAGATCAGGCAACTGATGTCCATCTCGGCGCTGGGTTCCGTAAAGGGGAAATAAGAGGGACGGAAACGCACCTTTACCTCTTTGCCGAACATTTCCTGTACGAAGAAGTACAGTGTTTGTTTGAGGTCGGCGAAAGAAACGTTTTCAGCGATGTATAACCCTTCTACCTGGTGGAAAAAGCAATGTGCGCGGGCGCTGATGGTTTCGTTCCTGAACACGCGTCCGGGGCAGATGATGCGGATGGGCAGTTTGCCTTTCTCCATTTCACGCACCTGAACGCTGGAAGTGTGGGTACGCAGGAGCCAGTCGGCGCCACCGGTTTCCGGATTCTTCACATAGAAAGTATCCTGCATATCGCGGGCGGGGTGGTTCTCCGGGAGATTGAGGGCGGAGAAGTTATGCCAGTCGTCTTCGATTTCAGGCCCTTCGGCAACGGAGAAGCCCAGTCGCTGGAAGATGGATACGATCCTGTTTCTTACGAGCGTGATGGGATGGCGCGAACCGAGCGGCAGCGCATCAGCAGGCAGGCTCAGGTCGAGTCCGCTCTCTCCTTCACCGCCTTCGGAAACCTGTTGTTTCCAGGCTTCAAATTTTTCTTCGGCGAATTGTTTGAATACATTCAGTACCGCACCGAATTCTTTTTTCTTTTCGGCCGGAACATTTTTCATTTCTCCGAAAAGCCCTTTCACGATTCCTTTGGTGCCGAGGAACCGGATGCGGTATTCTTCCAATGCTGTAGCGTTACTGATCTGCAACTGGTCAATTTCTGATTTCCAGGCTTCAATTTGTTGTACAATCTGCTCCATGGCGGCAAAGATATTCAGTTTTGCGTAGGTTTGCGGCAAAATCGTTGTATGGCTTCTCTTACGTTACTGGCAGACTTCCTCGAACCCCTGAACCTATTCGCACTTTCCGACGATGAAGGTTACCAGGAAGGCCAGCTCGGCACCGTGATCAAAGCTTACGAAGAGGAGTTTCCCGACCTGGACGACGCAGATATTATTCTGCTGGGCTGCGGCGAACAACGCGGCACCGGACGGCCCGTGAACAACAACGCCGCCCCCGATGCCATCCGCAAACAATTCTACCAGTTGCATTACTGGCACCGCGATATGGTGATCGCCGATATCGGGAACGTAAAAACCGGCGCTTCCCTCAACGATACTTATGCCGCACTTTATTCCGTACTGCAGGAACTCATTGCCGCGGGCAAAACAGTGGTGATCCTCGGCGGCAGCCACGACCTCACCCTGGCGCAGTACAAAGCCTACGCCAACCTGGAACGGGTGATAGAAGCCGTTTGTGTGGACGCACGCATCGACCTGGCGATCGACTCCGTTCACCGGAACGATAACTTCCTCATGGAAATGCTCACATCAGAACCCAACTTCATCCGGCATTTCAGTCATGTGGGTTTCCAGAGTTACCTCGTTCAGCC
>CAMLPA010000614.1 GCA_946481605.1 uncultured Flavihumibacter sp.
CGGAACTTTTGTTGCGGATCGGAGGTGATGGCCGGCGAACTGCCTTCCATTTTAAAGAAAATGTAGCCACTGTTCCAGCCCCAGTACATACCACTTCCGGCCCCGGGATCCAGCACACCCGTTCTTTTAGAAATATCTATGGTGCTGCGCAAACTGTCCACGCCCAGCACAAATTGGATAGAACGGTAATTGCCTTCGGGCACACGGATGTTCGCGGAACGCGTGGTAACATCGGCTTCATTGATAAGGAAATAGCTGCTGTCCTGGGGAACGGTGTACACGCTGCCATCGGTGTTTTCCAACCGGATATTGCTGATAAAATACTGAAGTGTGCTTACAGAGAACTTTTCTCCTGAAGCTGTGGTGTACTCCCCGGAATTGAGTTGCAGGTTCAAGGAACCGGCGATGTTATCAAACTCGATGCTCAGGGGGGCAAGTGTATTGCTGTCGAAACCGCGGTCGTCTTTTTTACAACCGCTGAGCAAAAAAAGGAAAGAGATACTTAATATAAATAGAATATGCTTGTTCATGATGATGTTTGCCAATGTTGGCTTTAAAATGAAAACATAGTTTTTTACGCGCCGCGTTTGGGGAAACAAGAAGCGATACACGCGCGAGCAGCAACAGCACGATTATATAAGCGGTTAGCCGCCGCAAAACGATGTGCCGCAATACTCATGGACGCCCATTCTCCCCGGACGCAGTCGCCGGAAAATGTTCGGTCGAAAAATAATAATGAAGCTTTACTTCCAGGTAGATAGGAAGGAGCGCAGATTCTTTAACAACGTGCATTTCAATCATGCCCGGGCAATATATCCGGGGCACAACACAGCTTGCAAAGAACCAATCAGGAAAGTATGGAAGGAGGATGAAAAACAGCACCGGTGAATCCCTGGAGGAAACGGTTGTCCTGAACCAGTGTTCTTACTAAAACTACAGGTTCATCTACATATTTCAGTGATGCCACGGATTGTTCCTGGAAGAAATCAGGGCCAATGGATATGGTGTTGGATTTATGTTGTTGATCTCCCGGAACTTCAGTTGTTTTTTCAATATGTTTCGCAAGATGACATTTCCCATGACAATGCATGGCGGGTCTATCTTTGTTTTCACAAAGATTAGCAGCGATATACTCCTGGTTGATACGGAACTCCAGGCAAACAATGGGCAGCGCCATCAGCTTCAGTAAAAGCAGCAGCAACAGGTAAGCCGAGGCAATATGTTTGATGGAAGAATGCATTGCGCGGCAAAGGTAGGGAAGAAATCATGAAGATCACAACACCGATTTCGGGCATCCCAATATCCCCTTCTTTCTACCGAAGGACGACATACTTCCATTATCAGAAAACAACCTGATGTGCAGTGTGATGGAAGAGTTGTAGTACCAGTCTTTGTAACGGCTGCTCCCCCGCATGGTTCCTCCGGCAGGGTACACCGGGTTGGCGGCATCTTTCAATTCTCCGCCCCTGAAAGCGAGTTCAACAGATTTGGGTCCGGCTTCGTTGAGGAGTGTTGTCTGGTCAAAATAATCAGTGCTTACATCATCTAGGTAATCGGTGAATGTTTTGCGCAGCCCGAGTTCCCAGCCCAGCGAGATGCGGTCGCTCAGCGCCCATCGTATCCCCGCGCCGAACGGAATATTCAATTGTGTGCGGTTGTAGGGCTGGTTGCCTTCGTTACCGGTAAGCCCCTGCCCTTCGGTGCGGAGCGGCTGTAATTCGTGCTTCGCGCCAAGGGTATCGTAAGTATATGGATTAAAATGAAACACGCCTATTCCGCCAAAAACATAAGGCGACAGGCGGTGTTCCGTTCTGTCGAGTATAAAGAACTCCATACCGAGGTGCCCCTCCGTAATATTGGAGGAGAAATCCAGGTTCCTGGCCCTGAGGTCAGGCTTGCGGTTGTAGCGGTCGGCGGCGCCCACTTTAAGGTAAGCGATACCGCCCCTTATGGCGAGGTGCGGGGTGAGATCGTACAGTGCGCCCGCTCCGAGGGCGATGCCTGCCTGATCGGTGGTGAACCGTTTTCCCTGGAGGTCGCCGGTGTAATTGGCGAATCCGCCGGAGAGATTTACCGACCAGCGCTGCGCGCTTGCCATTGCAGGGGCTAAAATAACTGTTGCCATCAGTAACCAGTTGCGCATAGCATTGATTTTGCGTTTTTGGAACAAGAATTGAGCCAAACAGTTCTTTTGGGGGGATGTTGTGGTTTCACGCAATTTCTTACTCCGGCTTCGTTTCACGCAAAGAGCGCTAAGGAGCAAAGACGCAAAGCGTTGATGAATTGCAGCCTTTTGTTTTGCGGAAACGGTTCTATATGTGCGGGTATTTAAGCACGTAAAGAAGAGGGCGTAATTTTCATACGCCCTCCCTGGAACAACAAGTACAAAAGAACAGCTATGACGTTGTAAAATTGAACCATCATTCTATGGGAAACAATGGTGAAAACACCGAAGAACGCGGGGAAAATAACGGTATAAAAAACAAAGTCGCACCCTTTCGGATGCGACTTCATATATACACGAACAAGGCTTACTATTACTTCTTCAACTCGTTTTCCAGCAGCAGTTTTAATTCTTTGCTTGATGGGCGCGGTGAATCGATGGTTACGATATTCCCTTTTTTATCGAACACCATAAACCTGGGGATACCTTTAATATTATAGTTCTTGGCGATATCACTCCAGCCGGCGGCGAACATTTGCACCCCTTTCAGTTCTTCTTTGGCTACAAAAT
>CAMLPA010000615.1 GCA_946481605.1 uncultured Flavihumibacter sp.
ACTGGAGAATTCCCCTGGAGATCACGATGCGCTGTACTTCAGAAGTACCTTCATATATCTGGGTGATTTTCGCGTCGCGCATCAGTCGTTCCACATGGTATTCTTTCACATAACCGTAGCCACCGTGCACCTGAACGGCCTCTGTGCTTGCCCACATGGCTGTTTCAGACGCATACACTTTTGCCATGGAACTGCTTAACGTGTAATCTATACCGTTATCTTTTTCCCAGGCGGCTTTCAGGCAAAGCAACCGGGCCGCTTCTACCCTCGTGGCCATATCTGCCAGTTTGAACTGGATGGCCTGGTGGTGCATGATCTCCTTCCCGAAGGCTTTTCTTTCTTTTGAATATTTCAGCGCCAGCTCATACGAGCCACTTGCTATCCCAAGCGCTTGTGACGCGATCCCGATCCTCCCTCCTGCCAATGTTTTCATAGCGAATTTGAAACCGAAACCATCTTCACCAATCCTGTTTTCTTTGGGAACACGCACATCCTGGAACATAATGCTGTGCGTATCACTGCCACGGATGCCCATTTTGTTTTCTTTGGGTCCTACGGTAACCCCGGGCCAAGATTTTTCTACGATGAACGCGTTGATGCCCTTTGAGCCCTTCGCAACATCAGTTTGTGCCATCACAAGGTAAATTTCCGCAGAAGATCCATTGGTGATCCAGTTCTTCGTGCCGTTCAACAGGTAATGATCACCTTTGTCTTCAGCGATGGTACGTTGTGAAGTCGCATCACTGCCGGCTTCCGGTTCGCTCAACAGGAAAGCGCCTATTTTTTCCCCTTTCGCTAATGGTACAAGGTATTGCTGCTTCTGTTCTTCAGTTCCAAACTTTTCGAGCCCCCAGCATACCAGACTATTGTTCACACTCATACATACGCTCACACTCGCGTCCACTTTACTGATTTCCTCCATGGCCAGTACATAGCTGATGGTATCCATTCCGGCCCCGCCGTATTTCGGATCCACCATCATGCCCATAAAACCGAGTTCACCCAGTTTTTTAATTTGTTCTTTGGGAAACTGTTGTTTTTCATCCCTTTCAATAACTCCCGGCAGGCAATCGTTCTGTGCAAAATCCCTGGCTGCCTGGCGTATCATCAAATGTTCTTCAGACAAATGAAATTGCATAAATAGTTGTTTATGCACCAAATATAGGAGAAAAAACTAACGGTCGTTAATATAAAATAGATTCCTGTCCTGGCAAGGCTTTGAGGTTTATCTTCAAAAAAAAGCTTTGATAATAAAAAATCAATCTAGCTTGCACCTGAATCAAATCTTAGTCTATGAATGAAAAAGTTGATCACTTAGAGCAGCAACTGGCAACCGTTGTGAAAGAAATCGGAGGAGTGGGAGAAGCAATTTCCGCAGGGTTTACGAAAGTCGACACAAACTTTTCAACACTGAAAATTCAGATTGAAACACTGCAGAAAAAAGTGGATGCCATGGCGAAAGAGATCGAACAACTGAAGGGTGAGACCAGCGAGGGCTTTGATGATGTGGGCATTAAAATCGAATCTTTAACGGATGAGATTATTAAGATCGGAAAGGTGACAGATTATGAAGATCAGTTCAGGAATCTGCAAGGACTTTCAAAAAATTAAGCACCAAAAAAGCCGGGTTAAATGACCCGGCTTTTTTAATTCGTTTACTTATTTCTTATGCGGCCTGTCCTACCATCTTCAGGTAGGAAATATGTGAAGCCAGCGCCTGCCTTACCCGGGCATACTCAATGTAAACCACACCGTATTCAGCACAGGCCTGCTTGATGATTTTATTGATCGCGGGATAATGTACATGGGAAATCTTCGGAAACAGATGGTGCTCCACCTGGAAGTTCAAACCTCCCACCAGCCAGCAAACCACTTTGTTCTGCGTAGCAAAATTAGCAGTGGTGCGCAATTGGTGCACCGCCCATTCATCTTCCAGTTTGCCTGTTACCGCATCAGGTACGGGGAACGCAGTATGTTCAACAGTGTGCGCCAGTTGAAACACCACACTCAATACGAGCCCCGCCACTACTGTAAACACGAGGAAGCCGATGAGCCAGTGCTGGAAACCCACCACATAAATTGGTAAACCGATAAACAGGAATAGGTTCAGCGCTTTGAATCCCCAGAAGAAAAGATGGTCTTTCAACGCCATCTTTTTGAGGGGCATATCGCCTATCTTTTTGGTGAAATATTTTTTGTAGTCTGAAACGAAAATCCAGAAAATGTACAAGAGACAATACAGGAACCAGAAATAGATGTGCTGGAACTTGTGCAGTTTGTATTTCTTCTGCGAAACGCTCATGCGCATAAACGGCTTGATGTCGATATCATCGTCCATGCCGTCAATGTTGGTATACGCATGGTGAATGATATTGTGTTTTACGTTCCACATAAAGCTGCTTCCGCCCAATACATTCAGGGAGAAAGCGGCAATGTTGTTCATCCATTTGTGCTGGCTGAAGCTGCCGTGCGCCCCATCGTGCATTACATTGAAACCGATGGCGGAAACCACGCCGCCCAGCAATACACATTCCAGCAAGGCCACCCAAACAGGCGATTCAAAAAATACGAGGTGTACGTACACCGCCACTAAGGAAAGTAAAAGAATGATTGCCTTGGAAAGAATTTTGAAATCACCGGTTGGGGAAATCTTTTTCTGGTCGAAATATTCCTGAACTCTTTTTTTAAGTTCGGAATGGAAGGACATTGGAACTGAAGCGAATTTGGGTGTTG
>CAMLPA010000616.1 GCA_946481605.1 uncultured Flavihumibacter sp.
ATTTTTGAATATAACGGTACCAACTACCCGATTTACAGGAGTACGCCTGCGAGGGCTACGCTCACCATTCCCAACCAACCCACCACGGCGGCCACTAACTTCGCGGTAAGTTCGCGGGAAGGCAACAGCTTCCGGATAGGCTGGACCAACGGCAACGGCTCCCGGAGGATGGTCATCGCCAGGAAAGGCAGCGAAGTGAGTAGTCTGCCCGCCGATGGCGCCAACTATACCGCCGATGATGATTTCAGTCTGGGCCAGGAAATTGCGCCGGGAGAATTCGTGGTGTACAACGGCACCGCCGCCGCTGTTACCGTCAACAACCTCGATCCTTCTTCCACCTACCACTTCGCGGTATTCGATTACAATACTACGGAAGGATCACCCGATTACCTCACCGGTACATTCCTGAAAGGCAGCGCCAGCACGGTATCGGTACCAAGTGTAAGCACCAATAATTTAGTTGCTTCCAACGTTCAGCAAAATCGCGCAACCATCTCCTTCACTTCAGGAAACGGCGATGGAAGAATATTCATCATCAGGGAATCAGATCCGGTTAACGCGGCTCCCGTTCAACTGACGAATTACAATTACAACTACGGATTCGGCACCATTACACTTTCCGGCGACAACTATATTATCGCAAAACGTACCGACGCCGCGGCTTTCACCGCTACCAACCTGCAACCAGGTAAAACCTATCATATTGCGGTGTATGAATACAATGGCGGCAGCGCCCCGGTGTACAATGCCACACCAACGCTGTTCAGTTTCACCACACTGCCTTCCGCAGACATTACGCCCACGGTTCCGGCCACCAACGCTTCCTTCAGTAATATTGACGGGAACAAAATCACTTTATCGTGGACAAATGGGAATGGCGCGAACCGTATCGTTATCGCCCGGAAAAGCAATGCCGTAACCTTTGCTCCTGTAAATGGCACTACTTATGCTTCGGCAGCACAGTTCGGAACAGGGAGCGCGGTGGGAACCGACCATTACATCGTTTACAACAACAATAACAGTTCCGTTACCATTTCAGGGTTGGAACCCGCTTCCACTTATCATTTCAGCATCATTGAATACAACGGGGCAGATGCCGCTATCGCTTACCTCACGGCCAGTCCGTTAACAGCGAGCGCATCTACCGCGGTAAGTCCGGTTACGCCAAGTTCGGCACCCATCGCCACCACCGGCGAAACCACCGCCAATCTTCAGTGGACCAAAGGTAGTGGCAGTGGCAGACTCGTTGTTTTGAAAGAAAACAGCGCGGTAACGGGCAATCCGGTAGACCTGAATAAGTACACCGCCAATACTGCTTTCCGAAGCGGGGCGCAAATAGGATTGAATGAATTCGTGGTGTACAGCGGCACCGGCAACAGTGTTTCGGTTACCGGCCTTACCTCCAATACAACTTATCATTACGAAGTGTTTGAATACAACGGAAGCGATGCGCCCGTTTACAATACAACCGGTACCACGGGCAGCTTTGTTACCACGGGACCATTGCCGCTTTCATGGGTGAGCTTTACGGGAAAGCAACAGGATGGGAAGGTGCAACTGGAATGGATAACCGCGGCTGAATACAATACCAGTCATTTTATAGTAGAACGAAGTGAAGGAAACGGAAATTTCAGGACTATCGGAAACATTGCAGCTAAAGGAGGGAACGGAGAAAACAACTACAGTTTTATAGACCAATTCCCATTGAAAACACAGGCCATCTACCGCATCAAACAGGTGGATACAGATGGACAGTTTGAATATTCACAAAGCATCAGGATCGGGGCAGAGCAAGAGGGGCTTGAACTGAAGTTGTTTCCAAACCCTGCACCATCGATGGTGACGCTTTCCATAGCCGGTGTGGATGCGGCGGTATTTGCTTACCGGATAACGGATAACAACGGGAGCACGGTGAAGATGGGTAATGCACGTAACGGAGTTCCGGTTTCGTTGAGTGGGTTGAAGGCGGGTGTGTATCATGTGCAGGTGTGGTATGGGGGGAAGGTGATTTCGGGGGTTTTGTTGAAACGATAGTTTTTTCACGCGATTGCTTTGCGATGATTTTTTTTCACGCGGAGACGCAAAGAAGCAAGGACGCAAGGCGTTGATTGTGTTTGGGGAGGTTTTATTGCGGGATTTTTATTGCTCGCGACGGCGCAGCGACGCAACGCCTTGAGTAGCTGCAGGCAGGTTGAATGTGTATAAACTTCGAGGGATTTTTGTTTCCCGTGACGGCACACTGCTTCGCAGACGCAACGCCTTGAGTAGGTTTGGAGACCTTGAGATTTTTAGAATATAGATTCCTTCTTGCTATTCTTTTAAAAAATAAATCAGGGGTACGTTAGCGTTCAAGGCAGGCTCCGGGCATAGCGATATGTTCCGGGGCCTTTTTTATTGCATCCAATCTTTCAGGATGGAGCCGATCCGTTCACCTTCCACGAGGAAGCCATCGTGGCCGTAATCTGATTGCATTTCGATGTAAGTAGCGTTGGGGATATGCTTCGCCATAAACTGCTGTTCCGCGGGCGGACACAGTATATCGGAAGTGATGCCCATCACGAGTGTGGGGTGAGGAATACTGTTCAGCACAGGTTCCAGTTTGCCTCCGCGGCCACGGCCGAGGTGGTGCGTATCCATGGATTGGGTAAGAATCCAGTAACATTGGGCATTGAACCGGTTTACCAGTTTCTGGCCCTGGTAGCGCATATACGATTCAGCACGAAAACCGCTGA
>CAMLPA010000617.1 GCA_946481605.1 uncultured Flavihumibacter sp.
CCACCCGTCTGGCCGTCGTATTGGTACCAGGGACGCACTTCCCAACGGAGAAACTGGTCGTGTTCCCAGCCATCGGGGCGCCAGCGGTCCTCTTCGTTTCTTTCCACGGCGCCGTTCAGGCAACGGAGGTGAATTTCCTTCCATTCATCCGAAATGCTGGGAAAAACTTCATAGTGCGATAACCCCAGGATATTCCTTCCGGTAAGTTTGTATTCTTCCAGCCACCTGCGGCTGTAGGCAATATACCTGAACTGCGTATCGAACATGGCTACCGCGGCAGGTGTATTTTCCACGAACGCGGAAAGCATCGATTTCTCCAGCAGCAGGTCGCGTTCCGTTTTTGTTCCGGCCTCCGATCTTGTGGTATGTCCATTCAATAGGTGTCGCAGTACAGAAAGGTCCTCTGTGCCCAATACTTCTTTCACCCGGGGATCATTTTGTATCCGGGCTATAAGTAGTGCTATCGCGGCTTGGTCAGGGCCTTCCGGCAGGTTGCGCATGTAAACGGTTTTAGCTGAACAGTGCTCTCAAATATAGGAAGAGTTTGAAAACAATCTTAGAAGGGTATACAAACAAAAACGCCTGGAGTTTGAAGTTCCAGGCGTTTATTCTGTGGAAGCACACGGGCTCGAACCGCGGACCCTCTGCTTGTAAGGCAGATGCTCTAAACCAACTGAGCTATGCTTCCTTTTCCTTTTTCGCCGCTTTCGTATGTGTTAGTAGCGATTGGGAGTGCAAAGATAGAATTCTTTTTATTTCTTCCAAATTTTGGCGAAAAAATTTTCGATTTTTTTTCAGTTTTTTTTGATCCGAAAGTGAAACCATCGTGCACAACTGGTTTCCGAAGATTGTAAGAACTAATAATTTCGCTTATAGCTGATCGTTAGCTGCTGAACAAGGTTGGTGATTACAGCTTCCAGGGCGTGATGGTATTCACCAGTTCCTGCTGGAAAGGCACGGAAACCTTGATGTAATTGTCGGTGTAGCCTTCCATCATCCCGTTCTTCTCATGTCCCTCAAAAAGCACACCGCGCGTTTCTCCCGCGTGTTGCGATGTGAAGTATTGCATCTTCATGTAGGATAAATTGCGCAGGGTTTTATTGCGTGCGTTCCTGGTGGAAACGGGCACAACGGGCGACAGTTCCAGCGCTTTGGTATGGTCACGTTCCGAATAGGTGAACACGTGCAGGTACGAAACATCCAGGCTGTGGAGGAAATCGAAGGTTTCCCTGAAATCTTCTTCCGTTTCAGAAGGGAAGCCAACAATCACATCCACGCCAATGGCGCAGTGGGGCATCAGTTCTTTAATGGTTTGTACACGATCCGCGTACAGTTCCCGGCGGTACCTTCTACGCATCGCGCCCAGTATCTTATTGCTGCCGCTCTGGAGTGGAATATGGAAATGGGGCATGAACTTTTTGCTGGCGGCCACAAATTGTATGATCTCATTCGTGAGCAGGTTCGGTTCAATAGACGAAATGCGGTAGCGTTCTATGCCTTCCACGTTATCCAAAGCCTGCACGAGCTGGTAAAAATCTTCTTCATGCTTTTTATTGCCATCCGGACCTTTCCCGAAATCTCCCAGATTCACACCTGTCAGTACAATTTCTTTTACCCCGGATGCGGCCAGTTCTTCCGCGTTGCGCACCACATTGGCAATAGAATCGCTCCGGCTTTTACCCCGGGCCATGGGAATGGTACAGAAGGAGCAGGTATAATCACAACCATCCTGCACTTTAAGAAAAGTTCGCGTACGGTCGTTGAGGGAATAAGAGGCGTTGAAACCGGTGATGTCTTCCACATCGCAACTGCATACTTTGGCGCTGTCGCCTTTGGTCAGTTCACGCAAATGAGCGGCGATATTAAATTTCTCCGCGGCACCCAGCACAAGGTCGACACCCTCAATGGAGGCGATTTCCGCTGGTTTAAGCTGCGCATAGCACCCGGTGATCACCACAAAACTTTCAGGTGCACGGCGTTGAATTCTTCTTACCAACTGGCGGCATTCTTTGTCCGCGTTATCGGTAACGGAGCAGGTATTAATAACATACACATCTGCCTGATCTTCAAAAGGTTTCTTGGCAAAACCCTCATTTTCCAGGAGACGCGACAAGGTGGAAGTCTCCGAAAAATTCAACTTACACCCCAAGGTATGAAACGCTACAGATCTTTTTTCCATCGCGCCGCAAAAGTACAGCTTTTATAAGATTCATTTTTCCCTATATTTATTCCCCCATAAACCGTACACACAGTATGAAAAAGGCCTTTCCTTATATATTGCTCGCGCTCATGGCCCTGGCGGTGCTGCTGCTCCGGAAGAACCAGTCGCCGGAAACCAATACTACTCCACCGGAAAAGACCACGAAGAAGAAGGAGATTGACAGGAACCGCGGCTTTGACAGGCGCACATCTTACCTCGAATATACCGCCCATGCCCGTTGCCGGATGCAGTGCCGGAAAATTGCCCAGCGGGAAGTGGAAGAGATTATGAAGAACGGGAAAATCAATTACAAAAAATCCGATGTGAACGATAAGCCCTGCCCCACTTACGCGTTGGAAGGGATTACGTCAGATGCCCAGCGGGTGCGCATCGTGTTCGCGCAGTGCGACCATACGACAAAAGTGGTCACTGTCATCGACCTGGAAACTGATTTTGAATGCGATTGCCCCGGCGATAAAAAGAAATAATATGCAAGCCGTATTCTTTCCCTTTCGTTTGTTGTACTTCAT